>NZ_RCVI01000426.1:0-15318 GCF_003667455.1 Micromonospora sp. CV4
GGTTACTTCACTGAGGGGGTGATGAAGGGGGGTTTGGTGATCTGCATCGGGGCTCGGCGGCCGCGGATGTCGATCTCGACCTCATCGCCGTCGGCGAGCTTGGCGTCGGTGTCCAGCAGGGCCAGCGCGATGCCCTGCTTGCGGGTCGGCGAGAAGGTGCCGCTGGTGACCGTGCCGACCTGCACGTCACCGACGTACAGGGTCATCCCTGGCCGGGGAATGGCCCGGTCGACGGCCACCAGGCCGCGCAGCGTACGCCGGGGGCCGTCGGCCTTCTCGGCGCGCAGCGCGTCGCGGCCCCAGAAGGCCGGCTTGTCCCAGCCCACCGCCCAGCCGGAGCGTGCCTGCACCGGGGTGATGTCCAAGGAGAGGTCCTGCCCGTGCAGCGGGTAGCCCATCTCGGTGCGCAGCGTGTCCCGCGCGGCCAGCCCGCAGGCGCGCAGGCCGAAGCTCTCACCGGCGGCGAAGAGCGCGTCCCAGACCGTGACCGCCTGCTCCGCCGGCACGACCAGCTCGTAGCCCAGCTCCCCGGTGTAGCCGGTGCGGCAGACCGTCAGCTCGACCCCGGCGAGGGTGGCGGCGGAGAAGCTCATGTAACCGTGCTCGGTGGGCAGGCCGAGGGCGCCCAGCAGCTCGGCCGAGCGCGGGCCCTGCACGGCCAGCACGGCGTACGCCTCGTGCTCGTCGCTGACGGTGACCTGCTCCGGCGCGGCGGCCCGCAGCCGGCGGACCACCTCGGCGGTGTTCGCCGCGTTCGGGATGAGGAAGACGTGGTCCTCGGCGTACAGGTAGGCGATGATGTCGTCCACCACACCGCCGGTGGCGTCGTCGCAGCAGAGCGTGTACTGAGCCCGGCCCGGCCCGATCCGGCCCAGGTCGTTACTGAGGCAGGCGTTGACGAAGTCGGCGGCGCCGGGGCCGCTCACCCGGGCCTTGCCCAGGTGGGACACGTCGAAGACCCCCACCGCGCCGCGCACCGCGGTGTGCTCCTTGAGCACCCCGCCGCCGGCGTATTCCAGCGGCATCTCCCAGCCCCCGAAGGGGGCGAACTTGGCGCCGGCGGCGGTGTGCCGCTCGTGCAGCGGGGAACGGCGCAGCCGGGTCGCGGCGGCGTCGGAGGTCACGTCGGTCATGGGTGGCAACTTACCGGGGGCAGCGCCGCTGGTTAGCATCGGCGGGACACCGTCGACATCATCGACGGGACAGCCCTGACGTCCGGCGGGTACGTTCCGCCGGAGACCTTCATCGCCGGTACGCGACGACGCGGCCGGCCCGGCCCGCCCGGAGTAGCTTCAGTGACATCGCCCCGCACCACCACCCTGAGCCTGGTCGACACCGACCCGGCGGAGCTCGCCGTCGACGCGATCGTGATCGGCGTGCACAGCCAGACCGGAGAGCAGGGCGCCACCAGCGGCCTCGCCGGCACCCTGCTGCTCGCCAGCGGCGCGGAAAGCATCGCCGCCGCGTTCGACGGCAAGCTGACCGAGACGCTCGCGCTGCTCGGCGCGACCGGTGGCCCGGGCGAGGTGATCAAGCTGGCCACGCTGGGCACGGTCACCGCGCCGCTGGTCGTCGCGGTGGGGCTCGGCCCGGAGCCGTCGGGCGCCGCCCCGGCCCCGGAGACGCTGCGCCGCGCATCCGGCGCGGCGATCCGCGCCCTGGCGGGAGCGCCGAAGGTGGCCCTCGCCATGCCGCTGCCGGACGACGCCGACGCGCCCGCCGCACTGCGCGCGGTCGCGGAGGGCGCGCTGCTCGGCGGGTACCGGTTCGCCGGCTACAAGACCCGGCCGCAGCCGACCCGGCGCGAGCCGGTCGCCGAGGTGCTGGTCTCGGTGCCGGACGCCGGCGACGAGGGCGCCCTGGCGGAGATCAACCGGGCGCAGGTGGTGGCCGGCGCGGTCCGGCTCAGCCGGGACTGGGTGAACACGGCGCCGAACGAGCTGCGTCCGCCGTCGTTCGCCGACGCGGTGGCCGACGCCGCCCGCGCGGCGGGCCTCGGCGTCGAGGTGCTGGACGAGGCGGCGCTGGCCGCCGGCGGGTACGGCGGCATCATCGCGGTCGGGCAGGGCTCGGAGGCCCCGCCGCGGCTGGTGAAGCTCACCTACACCCCGCAGGGTGGCGGCAGCGGCAAGCGGGTCGCGCTGGTCGGCAAGGGAATCACCTTCGACACCGGCGGCATCTCGATCAAGCCGGCGCAGGGCATGTGGGAGATGAAGTCCGACATGGCCGGCGCCGCCGCCGTGGGTGCCGCCATGCTGGCGATCGCCGCGCTCAAGCCGGCGGTGGCGGTCAGCGCGTACCTGCCGATGGCGGAGAACATGCCGTCGGGCAGCAGCTACCGGCCGGGCGACGTCATCAGCATGTACAGCGGCAAGAAGGTGGAGGTGCTCAACACCGACGCCGAGGGCCGGATGATCCTGGCCGACGCGATCGCCCGCGCCTGCGAGGACGGCACGGACTACCTGTTCGAGACCTCCACGCTGACCGGCGGCCAGGTGATCGCGCTGGGCAAGCGGGTGGCCGGCGTCATGGGCACCCCGGAGCTGTGCGAGCGGGTCCGGACGGTCGGCGACTCGGTCGGTGAGCCGGCCTGGCCGATGCCGCTGCCGGACGACGTGCGCAAGGGCATGGACTCCGAGGTGGCGGACATCTCCCAGATCAACGCCGGGATGGACCGGGCCGGGCACATGTTGCAGGGCGGCACGTTCCTGCGCGAGTTCGTGGCCGACGACGTGGCCTGGGCGCACATCGACATCGCCGGGCCGGGCTACCACTCCGGCGAGCCGACCGGCTACTGGACCAAGGGCGGCACCGGCGTACCGGTCCGCACCCTGGTGCAGCTGGTCGAGGACGTCGCCGTCAACGGCTGACCGTCGCAGTGACCGGACGGCCGGGGCGCCCCTTCGCGGGGGCGCCCCGGCCGCTTTCAGTACCGCTCGGGGCGGCGCTTGCGGCGCTCGTTGAAGTCGCGCATCCGCTGCGGGTAGCCCATCAGCCGGACGTCGTACACCGGGATGCCCATCCGGTACGCGAAGCGCCGCGCGCCGTCCGGGCCGTCGATGCGCCGGCGGGTCCACTCGCCGTCGTCGGCGATCAGGATGACCGTGGTCTCCGTGACCGTCGTCCGCGGCTCGATGTACGCCTCGACGCCGCGCCGGCTCCGGATGAAGTTTTCGAGATGATCCAGATCACCACGGTCCGCCGCGCGGTCGTGGCTGGGCACACGCGCCTGTTTGCGGCGCCGGAACAACCCCACCGGACCTCTCCCCCACGCTCCGTCATCGACAACGGTGCCAAGGGTACGTGTCGCCGACGTGTCGTTGGGCACCTCACTACGCACCCTGTGCCCAGTGGTGACAAGATGACCGAGGTGGGGTGTGTCCGTGTTACCCCGCCGTGACCCCCGAAGCAGTGACGCGACCTGGGAGTTGGACGTGAGCGAGCCGAACGACGCAACCTTCGACATTGTCATCCTCGGAGGTGGCAGCGGCGGCTACGCGGCGGCGCTGCGCGCCGCCCAACTGGACCTGTCCGTCGCGCTGATCGAGAAGGGCAAGCTGGGCGGCACCTGCCTGCACAACGGCTGCATCCCGACGAAGGCCCTGCTGCACGCGGCGGAGATCGCCGACCAGACCCGCGAGTCGGAGCAGTTCGGCGTGAAGGCCGAGCTGGTCGGGATCGACATGGCCGCGGTCAACTCGTACAAGGACGGTGTGGTTTCCCGCCTGTACAAGGGCCTCCAGGGCCTGGTGGGCGGCTCGAAGAACATCACCCTCGTGGCCGGCGCCGGCAAGCTGGTCGGCAAGAACGTGGTCGAGGTGGACGGCAAGCGCTACACCGGCCGCAACCTGGTGCTGGCCTCCGGCTCGTACGCCAAGAGCCTGCCGGGCCTGGAGATCGACGGCGAGCGGATCATCACCAGCGACCACGCGCTGTCCATGGACCGGGTTCCGTCGTCGGTGATCGTGCTGGGTGGCGGCGTGATCGGCGTCGAGTTCGCCAGCGTGTGGAAGTCCTTCGGTGTGGACGTGACGATCGTCGAGGCGCTCCCCCGGCTGGTGGCCGCCGAGGACGAGGAGTCGTCGAAGGCGCTGGAGCGGGCGTTCCGCAAGCGGAAGATCAACTTCAAGGTCGGCAAGCCGTTCGAGAAGGTCGAGAAGACCGAGAAGGGCGTCAAGCTGACGATCCAGGGCGGCGAGACCGTCGAGGCCGAGCTGCTGCTCGTCGCCGTGGGTCGCGGCCCGAACACCGCCAACCTCGGGTACGAGGAGCAGGGCGTCAAGATGGACCGCGGCTACGTGCTGACCGACGAGCGGCTGCGCACCAGCGTGCCGAACGTCTACGCGGTCGGCGACATCGTGCCCGGCCTCCAGCTCGCGCACCGCGGCTTCCAGCAGGGCATCTTCGTCGCCGAGGAGATCGCCGGTCAGAACCCGGCCGTGATCGACGAGGCCGGCATCCCGCGGGTCACCTACTCCGACCCGGAGCTGGCGTCGGTGGGTCTGACCGAGGCGAAGGCCAAGGAGCAGTACGGCGCCGACAAGGTCAAGACGTACAACTACAACCTGGGTGGCAACGGCAAGAGCCAGATCCTCAAGACCACCGGCTTCGTGAAGCTGGTCCGGGTGGACGACGGCCCGGTGGTCGGCGTGCACATGGTTGGCGCCCGGATGGGTGAGCTGGTCGGTGAGGCGCAGCTCATCTACAACTGGGAGGCCTACCCGGCCGAGGTCGCCCAGCTCGTGCACGCCCACCCGACCCAGAGCGAGGCCCTGGGCGAGGCGCACATGGCCCTCGCCGGCAAGTCGCTGCACGCGCACGCCTGATCACCACAACCCGCGGCGTCCGGCGACGGGCGAAGATCCCACCAGGGGAATGAAGGAGTCTCAGAACATGCCGGTATCGGTCACCATGCCCCGGCTCGGCGAGAGCGTCACCGAGGGCACCGTCACTCGCTGGCTCAAGCAGGAGGGCGACACCGTCGAGGTCGACGAGCCACTGCTTGAGGTCTCGACCGACAAGGTCGACACCGAGATCCCGTCGCCCGCGGCGGGCGTGCTGAGCCGGATCGTGGTCGGCGAGGACGAGACCGCGGAGGTCGGCAGCGAGCTGGCCGTCATCGCGGGTGAGGGCGAGTCGGCCGGTGGCGGCGAGGCCGCCCCGCAGGAGCAGCAGCAGGCTCCGGCCGAGTCGGTCGAGCCGGCCACCGAGCCGACGGCCGCCGCCGAGGGCACCGCCGACCAGGTGGCCCAGGACGAGGCCCCGGCCGAGGCGCCGGCCCCGGCCGCCGCCGGTGGGGGCGAGGGCACCGCGGTCAAGATGCCGGCCCTGGGCGAGAGCGTCACCGAGGGTACGGTCACCCGCTGGCTCAAGCAGGTCGGCGAGACCATCGAGGTGGACGAGCCGCTGCTGGAGGTCTCCACCGACAAGGTGGACACCGAGATCCCGTCGCCGGTCGCCGGCACGGTGCTGGAGATCAAGGTCCCCGAGGACGAGACCGCCGCGGTCGGCGCCGATCTGGCGATCATCGGCGTTGCCGGCGCTGCCCCCGCCCCGGCGAAGCCCGAGCCGAAGCCCGAGCCCCAGGCGGAGGCCAAGCCGGCGCCCAAGGCCGAGCCGAAGCCGGAGCCGAAGGTCGAGGAGCCCACGCCGGGCATGTCGTACAACGAGCCGGCCGCGGAGACCGAGAGCTCGGCGCAGCCGGCGAAGACCGAGCAGGCCGCGCAGCCGGCCGCGCCGACCCCGACGCCGCAGCGCCCGTCGGCTCCGGCCCAGGGTGGCGGCGAGGAGGCCGCCGGCTACGTGACTCCGCTGGTGCGCAAGCTGGCCAGCGAGCACGGCGTCGACCTGTCGTCGCTCAACG
Organism: Micromonospora sp. CV4; assembly: GCF_003667455.1. Classification (NCBI taxonomy): domain Bacteria; kingdom Bacillati; phylum Actinomycetota; class Actinomycetes; order Micromonosporales; family Micromonosporaceae; genus Micromonospora; species Micromonospora sp. CV4. The sequence goes on from NZ_RCVI01000426.1 coordinate 5,864, forward strand.
GCACCGGCGTGGGTGGCCGGATCCGCAAGCAGGACGTGCTGGAGGCGGCCGAGAAGGCCAAGGCGAAGGCCGCTCCGGCCGCCGCGCAGCAGCCGGCCGCCGCGCCGTCGGCGGCCCCGGCGAAGCCGGCCGCCAAGCCGCAGCCGAGCGGCAAGCGGGGCACCACCGAGAAGCTCACCCGGATCCGTAAGGCCATCGCCACGCGGATGCAGGAGTCGCTGCACGAGATGGCGCAGCTCACCACGGTGATCGAGGTGGATGTCACCAGGATCGCGAAGCTGCGGGCGCAGGCGAAGGACTCCTTCCAGCAGCGGCACGGTGTGAAGCTGTCCTTCCTGCCGTTCTTCGCCCTCGCCGCCGTCGAGGCTCTCCAGACGTACCCGATCGTCAACGCGCGGATGGACCTGGCGGGCGGGACGATCACCTACCCGGACGCGGAGCACCTCGGCATCGCCGTGGACACCGAGCGGGGTCTGCTGGTGCCGGTCATCCACAACGCCGGCGACCTCAACCTGGGCGGCATCGCCAAGCGGGTCGCGGACCTGGCCGAGCGGACCCGGACCAACAAGATCAGCCCGGACGAGATCGCCGGGGCGACCTTCACGCTGACCAACACGGGCAGCCGGGGTGCGCTCTTCGACACCCCGATCGTGCCGTCGCCGCAGTCGGCGATGCTCGGCACGGGCGCCGTGGTCAAGCGGCCGGTCGTGGTCAACGACCCGGAGCTGGGCGAGGTCGTGGCGGTCCGGTCGATGGTCTACCTGGCCCTGTCCTACGACCACCGGCTGATCGACGGCGCCGACGCCGCCCGCTTCCTGGCCGCGGTCAAGGAGCGGCTGGAGGCCGGCAACTTCGAGTCGGAGCTGGGCCTGGCCTGATCCCGAGCCAGTCGGAAAGGGCGCCCCGGTCGTCGACCGGGGCGCCCTTTCGCCGTTCCTGGGCCCGTTGACGGGCGAGCGCCGGTCGGGGCGAACCCCGGCCGGCGCTGCCCGCTCAGCCCTTGAGCAGCGCGGTCGAGACCTGCCAGAGCCGCTCGGCGGCCTCCGGGTCCAGCGCGTACGGGGCGACGCCACGCCGGTCACCCGGCGCGGCCGGCCCGGCCTCCTGGCAGTCCTCGAAGTACCGACCGCCGGCCCCGTCGATCAGTGGCGACGCGGCGACCAGCACCGAGGTGGCGGCGCCCTGCTCGACGGTCTTCCAGGCCGCCGCGTTGCCCGAGCGAATCCGGTTCAGCTCCTCCTCGCTGACGTAGCGCTGGAGGTTGGTCTGGATCGCGCCGGGCATCAGCGCGTTGGCCACGATGCCGTCGTCGGCCCAGAGCCGGGTCACCTCCACGGCGAAGAGCACGTTGGCGGTCTTCGACTGCCCGTACGCCTGCCACGGCTCGTACGGCCGGCGCTCGTACTGGATGTCCTCGAAGACCACCGGTGAGCGCAGGTGGGCGGCGGAGCTGACGGAGGCGATCCGGGCGCCGTCGGCGGCGGACAGTGCCGGACGCAGCCCGGTGGCGAGCGCGAAGTGCCCCAGGTGGTTGGTGGCGAACTGCATCTCCCACCCCTGCGGGGTCCGCATCTCGGGCGACGCCATGATGCCGGCGTTGTTGACCAGCATGTGCAGCGGGCCGTCCCAGTTGGCGACGAAGTCGGCCACCGAGCCCTGGTCGGCGAGGTCCAGCGGCGCGACCAGGATCCGGTCGTTGCCGGTGCTGGCGGTGATGTCGTCGGCGGCGCGCTGCCCGGCGTCGACGTTGCGTACGGCCAGGGTGACCTGCGCGCCGGCGCTGGCCAGGGCGCGGGCGGTTTCGACGCCGATGCCGGACGACCCGCCGGTGACGATCGCCCGCCGGCCGCCGAGGTCCACGCCCTGGATGACGTCCATGGCGGTGGAGTCATGGGTGAACGGTGTGGTGATCGGGGTGCTCGTCGTCATGATCCATCCTTGTCCAGGTGGGGCGGACCGACCCGGCCCGCCGCTACGATGGAAGCGGAGGAGCCTCCGCTACGTCCGAGACTAACCGGAGCTTCCTCCGGATGCCACTTCCGGGGTGAACCGTCGGCCCGTACCAGCGAAGGAGGAGATGTGCCGGAGACCAGCCCCCGCCCGCTGCGGGCGGATGCCCTACGCAACCGCGAGCGGCTACTGGAGGCCGCGATCCAGGCGTTTTCCCGCCCCGGGCCGGAGGTAACGCTCGACGCCATCGCCCGTGCGGCCGGGGTGGGCATCGGCACCCTCTACCGGCACTTCCCCACCCGCGAGGCGCTGATCGAGGCGGCGTACCGCAACGAGCTGGGCAAGCTCTGCGACGCCGCGCCGGACCTGCTCGACCAGTCACCGCCGGACCGGGCGCTCCGGGCCTGGATGTCCCGATTCATCGACTACCTCGCCACCAAACGCGGGATGGCCGACGCCCTGCGCCTGGTGATCGCCACCGGCACCAACCCGTACGCGCAGAGCCGGGACCGGCTGCTGGAGGCGCTCGGCCGACTGCTGGCCGCGGGCGCCGCGGCCGGCACCGTACGGGCCGACGTCGACACCGGAGACGTGCTGGTCAGCCTGAGCGGCATCTCCCTGGCCGCCGGCGAACGCGCGCAGGCCGACCGGCTGCTCGACCTGCTCATGGACGGTCTGCGGCACCGTCGGACGGGCTGACCCGGTTCGGCCTCGGGCCGGGCCGGACGCTGCCAGAGTGGGACCGTGGGCGGCTACCGGCGGCGTGGGCGACTGGGGCCCGCCGTCCCGATCGCCCCCGGCGCCCGGGTCGACAAGTTCGAGGTCTTCTTCGACCTGGTCTTCGTCTTCTCGTTCTTCATCATCACCCGGGCGACCGCCGCGAACATCTCCGGCCGGCAACTGCTGCACGCCGGCCTGGTGCTCGCCGTGCTGTGGTGGTGCTGGGTGGTGCACAGTCTGGTCGCCACCCGGGTGCGGCTCGGCGAGGGCTACGTGCCGGTGCTCATGGTGATCGCGATGGCCGCCCTGTTCGCGTTCGCGCTGGCGCTGCCGCAGGCGTTCAACGACCCGAAGGGTGGCGCCGCCGGCCCGATGCTGGTGGCCATCAGCTACGTCGTGGTCCGGGGCGTCCACATGATCCTCTACCAGCACGTGGTGCGGGACAGCCCGCGGGAACGGCGCCAACTGCGCCGCTTCGTCCCGGAGCTGGCGTTGAGCATCGTGCTGCTGCTGGCCGCCGCGTTGATCCCGCCGCAGATCGCCGACCGCGACCAGGCCGCGATGGTCCGTGACCTGCTGTGGATCGCCGTGGTGCTGGTCCAGTACGCCACCGGCTTCATCGTCGGCACCTGGGGCTGGGGCGTGACCAGCGCCGAGCACTGGACGGAACGCTACGACCTCATCCTGATCATCGCGCTGGGTGAGTCGATCATCTCCGTGGGCGTCGGCGGCAACCTGCTCGTCGGCAAGCCGGTCACCTGGCCGGCGGTGGCCGCCGCCTCGCTCGGGATCTTCTTCACCGCCGCCCTGTGGTGGGCGCACTTCGACTTCATCGGTCCGGCCGCCCGGATCGCCCTGCACGCGGCGGAGGGCGGCCCCCGGGTGGCGATGGCCCGCGACGCGTACGCCTACCTCTACCTGCCGATGATCGCCGCGGTGATCCTCTTCTCCATCGGCAGCGAGGAGATCCTGCACGAGATCACCGACCCGGCCGGCGGACCCGGCCAACGGCTCGAGGGGCCCGCCGTGCCGATGCTCTTCGGCGGGGTGATCTGTTATCTCGCCGCGAACATGCTGTTCCAACTGCGCACCCTGCACACCGTCACGTGGACCCGGATCGGCGTGCTGGTGGTTCTGGCGGCGGGCCTGCCGATCGGGCAGCAGTTGCCGGCCCTGGGCGCGCTCGCCCTGCTCACCGCGATCTGCGTCGGGCTGGTGGCCGTCGAGGTGCTGGTCATGTCGGAGTCGCGGCACGCGCTGCGGGCCGCCGTCTTCCAGGAACGGACCGTTCACGAGGCCCACGAGGCCGACTTCCGGGCCCACTGGCACGACCTCAAGGAACCCGACGGGCCCACCACGCCGTGACCCCACCGCGCTAGGCTCCTGCCCAGCGTCGCGGTGCACCCGGCACGAAGGCCGCCGTGGGCATGGAGGCGCGGGGACAGCATGGGATGAACGTGCACCCACCCGATTCACCGGCCGACCGGCTCGCCGCCGTCGGCAATCAGATGATCGAGATCCACCTCTGGCTCAGCGCGGAACTGGCCCGCCTCCGGGCGGGCCTCGACGCCGACGGTCCCGGCGCGGCCCGCCCGTCGCGGGACCTGCGGGCCCACTGCCTGACCTTCTGCACCGCGCTCAGCCGACACCACACCGGCGAGGACCACGGTGCGTTCCGGGTGCTGGCCGACCAGGTCCCCGAACTGCGTCCGGTCCTCGCCAACCTGATCACCGACCACGAGGTGGTCGCGGGGATCCTGGGCCGGGTCGAGGAACTGCTGGGCGATCCCACACCGATGCCGGTCGCCCGGTTGCGCGGCGAGCTGGACGGGCTGGCCGCGCTGCTGGAGTCGCACTTCCGGTACGAGGAGAAGAGGCTGGTCGCCGCGCTGAACGCGCTCACCGGCCGGCCCGGGACGGTCGACGAGCTCCTCGGTCTGACGCCGCCCGCCGGCTGACGCCTGTCTCCCCTCGGCAGAACCGGCACGTCCGCGCTGGCCACGAGGCTGGGTAAGCGGCAGGCTGGGCCCATGGTCACCTTTTCGGTCCAGGCGAGCCCGTCCGACGCCGCCAGCTGGTGCGAGCTGGCCCGACGGGCCGAGGCGGCCGGCTACGACGCGCTGCTGGTCGGCGATCACCCGGGCGTGCGCGCCGCGCCGTTCGTCGCGCTGGCGGCCGCCGCGTCGGTCACCTCGACCCTCGGGCTCGGCTCGTACGTCACCAACGCCGGCGTCCGGGAGCCGGCGCTGGTCGCCACCGACGTGGCGACCCTCGACCTGCTCTCCGGCGGACGGGCACGGCTCGGTCTCGGCGCCGGTCACACCCCGGTCGAGTGGCGGGCGGTGGGGCGGGAACGCCCGGACGTGGCCGGCCGGGTCCGCCGCTGCATCGCGGTGGCGGAGGCGGTCCAGGCCCTGCTGGCCGGCGAGGAGGTCACGGTCGACACCGCGGACCTGGCGGTGCATGGTGCGCGACTGGACCGGCCGCGACCGGTGCAGTCGCGGATCCCGTTGACGGTGGGCACGGCCAACACCGACCTGCTGCGCTGGGCCGGGGCGCACGCCGACGTGGTCGGGCTCACCGGCTTCGGTCGTACGCTCGCCGACGGCCACGACCACGACGTGCGCTGGCGGGCCGCCGAGATCGAAAGGCAGCTGGCCGCGGTCGCGGCCGGCGCGGCCGGGCGGGACACCCCGCCCGCGCTGGAGGCCCTGGTGCAGACGGTGGCGGTGGGCGACGACGCGGCGGCCGCCGCCGCCCAGACCGCCGAGGAGACCGGCCTGACCGTCGGCGAGCTGCTGGCCAGCCCGTTCGTGCTGATCGGCACCGCGGACGAGATCGTCGCGACGGTGGCCGCGCACCGGCGGCGCTGGGGCGTGACCCGGTACGTGGTCCGGGCCGACGCGCTCGACCCGCTGGCCCCGCTGCTGCCCCGGCTGGCCGCCATCACCTGAGCGACCTGCGAGACCGGGCCGGGGGCCGCTACCCCGAGGCGGGTTGCTGCTCGTAGAAGCGGATCTTCTCCCGCAGGTGGTCGTACTGGCGCTGGAGCAGGCGCATCTGCTCCTCGACCTGCGCCGCGTGCCGTTCCAGCAGCTCACGCCGCTCGTCGGCGGTGTGCTCGCCCTCGCGGGCCAGCTGCGCGTAGCGGCACATCTGGGCGATCGGCATTCCGGTGTCGCGCAGGCAGCGGAACAGCACCAACCAGCCGAGATCATCGTCGGTGAAGATCCGCTGACCGCCCGACGTCCGACTCACGTCGGCGAGCAGGCCGATCTTCTCGTAGTACCGCAGGGTGTCCAGGCTGAAGCCGCTGCGCCGGGCGGCCTCCGCGGGGGCGTAACCGGTCATGCTCCGAGATGGTAGTGGTTGACCTGGAGCGCGCTCCAGGTTGGAGGCTGACCGCATGACGACGACACGGACGCTTGGACGCAGCGGCATCGAGGTGAGCGCGATCGGGATGGGGTGCTGGGCGATCGGCGGCCCGCTCTGGGGCGATGGCGGGCAGCCGTTCGGCTGGGGCGAGGTGGACGACGACGAGTCGATCCGCACCATCCACCGCGCGCTCGACCTCGGGGTGACCCTGTTCGACACGGCCAGCAACTACGGCGCCGGGCACAGTGAGCGGATCCTCGGCCGGGCGCTGGCCGGCCGCCGGGACGACGCGGTGATCGCCACCAAGTTCGGCAACGTCAGCGACGAGGCCACCCGTCGGGCGCTCGGCACCGACGCCAGCCCCGCCTTCGCGGTGCGCAGCCTGGAGGGTTCACTGCGTCGGCTCGGCACCGACCACGTCGACCTCTACCAGCTGCACATCAACGAGCTGCCGGTGCCCGCCGCGCTCGACCTGATCGGCACCCTGGAGGACCTGGTCGGCCAGGGCAAGATCCGGGCGTACGGCTGGAGCACCGACGACCCTGCCTCGGCGGAGGCGTTCGCGGCGGCCGGCGTGCACTGCGCCGCCGTCCAGCACGACGAGTCGGTGCTGCGGGACAACGCCGCGGTGCTGGCGGTCTGCGACAGCTACGGCCTGGCCAGCCTCAACCGTGGCCCGCTGGCGATGGGGCTGCTCACCGGATCGACCCGGGCCGTCGGCGCGGACGACGTCCGCGGCCGGGCGCCCGAGTGGCTGCAGTGGTTCACCGACGGCCGGCCGACGCCGCGCTGGGCGGCCCGGGTCGAGCAGGTCCGGACGGCGCTCACCGCCGACGGGCGCACCCTGGCCCAGGGCGCGCTCGGCTGGCTGCTGGCCCGCAGCCCGCGTACCGTGCCCATCCCCGGCCTGCGCACGGTGGCGCAGGCGGAGGAGAATCTGGCCACCCTGGCGCTCGGCCCGCTGAGCGCCGAGGCGTACGCCGAGGTGGAGCGGCTGCTGGCCGACCTGCGTCCGGCCCACGCGGCCTGAGCATCGGGCCTGTTCACGCCCCGGGCGTCGTCAGCGGAAGTCGTCCGCGTGCTCGGCGACCCACTGCCGGAACGTGCGCCCGGGGCGTCCGGTCACCTGCTCGACGTCCGGGGCGACCCAGGCGTTGCCGTCGGGATACCGCCCCATCTCCAGGAACCACTCGATCACCTCGGCGGGGTAGTCGTCCTTCCAGTGCTGTCGGGCCTGCTCCGGGGTCAGCTCGTCGAACCGCACCGGCCGGCCGATCGCCTCGCCGATCATCCGGACCGCGTCCCGGCGGCGGACCGGCTCCGGCCCGGTCGGCTGGTACACCCGGCCGGCGTGGCCCTCCTCGGTGAGCGCGGCCACGATGACCGCGGCGATGTCCGCCTCGTGGACCAGCGCGCTGTTCCAGTCCCCGAACGGCGCCCGCACCACCCCCTCGGTCCGGATGCCGGCCGCCCAGTCCCGGGTGTTCGCCATGAACTCGCCGGGGAAGACGTGCGTCCACTCCAGGCCCGAGTTCTCGATGGCCCGGTGCAAGGGCCGGTGGGGTGCCTCGATCGGGTCGTCGTCTTCCCGGCTCGGATCGTTGTGGCCGAGGTGGGTGACCCGGCGGACGCCGGCCTGCCGGGCCAGCTCCAGGATCTCCGCACCGGTGGTCAGCGGCCCGTACCCGTCCATCCCGACCAGGTGCATGCGCGTCACGCCGCGCAGCGCCGGAACCAGCGTGTGCGGCCTGGCGAAGTCGCCCGCCACCACCTCCACCCCGCTGGGCAGCGCGGTGGCCGCCGGCGACGCGGGATCGCGGGTCAGCGCGCGTACGTCGTGGCCGGCAGCAGCCAGTTGCCGGACCAGGCTGCCTCCGACGGTCCCGGTCGCTCCGGTCACCAGGATCGGCATGGTTCCTCCTCAGGGGTCGCCCGACGGTGGGCACGGCGAGTCGACCCCGCCATTCGGGGGCGCACTCGGATGGCTCATGGTCGGCCGGATCGACGCCGGAAGCAATCGCGAACAACGTATTCACGTTCGCTCTGACCTGCGGAAACGCGTCGGTCGCCGAATGCGCGCAGCCGCCTTTTTTCGGCCGCTGGAACACCCGTTGACCTGCGTTTTCGATCCTGCCGGGGTGGATACCGCGCAGATTTTTTCGCCGGGCGCTCCGCGGCCGGTGACGTCGGCCGCCCCACGCATCCATCGTCGGCGTTCTGGGCGAAGATGGGTGCATGCGGATCCTTCTGGCCGGCGCGTCCGGCTTCCTCGGCACCCGGCTGATCGCCCGGCTCGCCGCCGACGGCCACCAGGTCACCCGGCTGGTCCGCCGGCCGCCCCGCGATCCGCAGGAGCGACGGTGGGACCCCGCCGCCGGGCAGCTCGACCCGGCGGCGGTGGCGGGGTCGGACGCGGTCGTCAACCTGGCCGGCGCGGGCGTCGGCGACAAGCGGTGGAACGACGACTACCGGCGGTTGATCCGGTCCAGCCGGGTGGACAGCACCGGCACGCTGGCGGTCACCATCGCCGGCCTACCGGCCGCGGACCGACCGCCGGTGCTGCTCAACTCCTCGGCGGTGGGCTGGTACGGCAACACGGGCGACCGGGTGGTGGAGGAGGACGCGCCGGCCGGTGACGGGTTCCTGGCCGACGTCTGCCGGGTCTGGGAGGCCGCGACCCGGCCGGCCGAGGACGCCGGCGTACGCGTGGTGCGGCTGCGCATCGGCCTGCCGTTGCACCGCGACGGCGGAATGCTCAAGCCGCAGCTGCTGCCGATGCGGCTGGGCGTCTCCGGACCGTTGGGCGGCGGCCGGCAGTGGTGGCCGTGGATCTCGATGGCGGACTGGCTGCGGGCGCTCCTCTTCGTGCTGGACCGGGACGACGTCGCCGGGCCGGTCAACATGGTCGGTCCGGCCCCCTCGACCAACGCGGAATTCACCCGGGAACTGGCCCGACAACTGCACCGTCCGGCGATCATGCCCATCCCGGCGCTGGCGCTGAAGGTGGTGCTCGGCGGCTTCGCCCACGAGGCCCTCACCAGCACCCGCGTCCTGCCGGCCGTGCTGACCCGGGCCGGCTTCACCTACCACCACCCGGACCTGCCCGGCGCCCTGCGCGCCGCGCTCACCGAGTGACCTGCGCGCGCACCGGGTGACGGGAGAGGGCCCCTCCCGTCGGGTCGGGAAGGGCCCTCTCGTCGGGGGTGGTCAGCAGCCGACGACCCAGTAGTTGGGGCCGGTCTGCTTGAGGGCGCTGGTGTAGAAGGTGTTGTAGAGGCCCATCCGCTGGTTCGAGCCGTTCGCGTAGGCGTAACCGCCGGACTGGTAGGCCCGACCGGCGCTGACGTGCGCGTAGTTGCTGGCGGTCACGCACGTCGGCGGCGTGGTGGGTGTCGGGGTGGGGGTGGGGG
>NZ_RCVI01000354.1:0-15187 GCF_003667455.1 Micromonospora sp. CV4
GCCCGATCCGGCGAGCACCCGCAGCCCGGCCACGATGTCGCCGGATCGGGCGGTGAGCGCGCCCTGCTGCTTGCGGTAGACCGATTCGGCCCGTTCCAGTCGGCGCAGCAGCGGGCCGACGACCAGCCCGACGGCGGGCACGCCCACCAGGATGCAGAGCGCGAGCATCGGGGAGATCGACCAGAGGACCACGGCGATGACCGCGTACGCGACGACCGCGCCGACCCCCGGCCCGGTCAGCGTCAGCACCTGGGCCGACCAGTCGATGTCGGAGCCGCCGATGGTGGCCACCTCGCCGGCGGCGACCCGGCGCGGCAGCACCGCGCCGATCCGGGACAGCTGCCGCAGCACGACGGCGGCCGAGCGGGCCTTGGCGTCCTCCCGGATGAAGGTCATCGTGCGGTGCCGCATGATGCCCAGGTAGGACAGGCCCACGCCCGCGACGATGATCGCCGCCACCCAGAACACCAGGGCCCGGGTGTCGCCCGCGCGCAGCCCGTCGTCGACGGCGCGCGCGATCAGGTAGGGCCGGACCGACAGCCCGATCATCCAGGCCGTCCCGAGCAGGCTGCCGCGCAGCACCCGCCAGGGCTGGCAACGGACGAGCCACCAGAGGTACCGCATCGGACCCCCGATATCCGGAGTGCCAGGGTCGGAATGCGGAATCTGCGGGGGCACCCGGCCACGCTACCGAGCCCTTCGCGGGCCCATCGACCCGTTTCCCGGCAGGCGCCGAGATGTAAGCAAGGGCACCTTCCGTTCCTGTCAGAGGGGCGAGGCAGAATCGCATCTGTGCTGGTGGCGGTGGTGGCGGATGAGCGGGGTGGGGGAGAGCTGCGTCCGCTGGATGCCGCCGGCCGGCCCGTCGGCCCGACCGAGATCGTCAGCGACCTGGCCGTGGCGGTGGCCACGCGGGAGGCTGCCGAGCATCCACGCTGGGTCTGGCCGACCGCCGGCGCGATCTATCCCGCGTTGCTGCGAGCCGGGGTGCGCGTGGAGCGCTGCCACGACGTGGAGCTGACCGAGGCGCTGCTGCTCGGCCACGCCGGCCGCTGGGGTGAGCCGCGCTCGTTCGCCGCCGCCTGGGCCCGGCTCACCGGCGCACCGGTGCCGTCGGACCCGCCGCCGCGTCCGGCCGCGCCGCCGGGCCACGGGCAGGGCGCGCTCTTCGACACGATGCCCGGCCCGGCGGGCCCGGGCATCGACGCCCTGACCCGGGTGTACGCGGACCAGCTCACCCGGATCGCCGCCGCCGAGCATCCGGGTCGCTTCCGGTTGCTGGTGGCCGCCGAGTCGGCCGGCGCGCTGATCGCGGTGGAGGTGGGCGTCGCCGGGCTGCCGTGGCGGGCCGAGGTGCACGACGCCATCCTCGCCGAGCTGCTGGGTGAGCCGTCCCCGGTCGGCGGCCCACCGCGCCGGCTGGCCGAGCTGGCCGCCCGGATCGCCGACGCGCTCGGCGTCCGCCGGCTGCACGCCGATTCCCCGGCGGAGCTGCTGAAGGCGTTCGCCCGGGTCGGGGTGGAGCTGCCCAACACCCGGGCCTGGGTGCTGCGCGGGGTGGACCATCCGGCCGTGCCGCTGGTGCTGGAATACAAGGAGCTCTACCGGATCTGGACGGCGCACGGCTGGTCCTGGCGTGAGCAGTGGGTCCGCGACGGGCGGTTCCAGCCGGAGTACGTGCCCGGCGGGGTGGTCTCGGGCCGCTGGGCCACCCGGGGCGGTGGCGCGTTGCAGATCCCGAAGGTGATCCGCCGGGCGGTGGTGGCCGACCCGGGCCGGCGATTGGTGGTCGCCGACGCCGGCCAGTTGGAGCCTCGGGTGCTGGCGGCGGTGTCCGGCGACGCCCGGTTGGCGGCGGCGGGCGGGGCCGGTGACCTGTACGCCGCCCTCGCCCGGGACGCTTTCGCCGGTGATCGGGCCCGGGCCAAGGTGGCCCTGCTCGGCGCGATGTACGGGCAGACCGGCGGTGCAGCGGTGCCCGCGCTGGCGGTGCTGCGGCGCAGCTACCCGACGGCGTTCGGCTACGTCGAGGCGGCGGCGCGCACGGGTGAGGCGGGCGGGCTGGTGCGCTCGTGGCTGGGGCGCACCTGCCCGCCCGGCTCAGCCGGGTTCGGCGACCCGGACGAGGCCGCGACCGACCCGGATGGCATGGCTGATCCGCAGAGTCCCCGGGCCCGCGCCGCGCGGTCCCGGGGTCGCTTCACGCGCAACTTCGTCATCCAGGCCACCGCCGCGGAGTGGGCCTCGACGCTGCTGGCCACGCTGCGCACCGAGCTGGCCGGCACCGACGCCGAGCTGGTCTTCTTTCAGCACGACGAGGTGGTCGTGCACTGTCCGGCGGCGCAGGCCGAGGCGGTGGCGGAGGCGGTCGGTCGCAGCGGTGAGCGGGCCACCGCGCTGCTGTTCGGCGACACTCCGGTGCGGTTTCCGCTGGATCTGTCCATCGTCGACTGCTACGCCGACGCGGCATAGCGGACGATTTTCCTATTTGCCCCGCTACCCGAGGACGGCCGCACTCGTTGCATCCGGTGTCCGTAGGACGGGACGGACCGGGCACCGCCGTGCCCGGTCCGCTCCACGGTGGAGGGGGCGCAGCTGAACCGCATCGCAGGAATGATCATCGCCGCTGGCGGGGGGCGCCGCATCGGTGGTCCCGAGGCGCTGCTGCACCAGGGGGAGAAGCCCCTGGTCAACCAGATGATCGACACGATGACCGAGGCGGGCTGCGAGCAGATCGTGGTCGTACTGGGCGCCGCCGCCGAACAGGTCCGCGAGACCGCCGACCTGGGCAGGGCCACGGTGGTCATCAACAAGGCGTGGGGCACCGGGGTCGGCTCGTCCATCCGCGCCGGCCTGGCCGCCATGGACGACGAGGGGATCGAGGCGGTGGTGGTGGTCCCGGTCGACATGCCGGGCCTGACCGCCGCCGCGGTCCGGCGGGTGGCCGCACTGCCGTACCCGGACGTGCTGGTCTGCGCCACCTACGACGGGTTGCGCGGCTACCCGATGCTCTTCGGTCGCCGGCACTGGCCCGGCATCGCCACCCTGGCCAGCGCCGACGTGGGCGCCCGGCCGTACCTGCTGGCGCACAAGGACCAGATCGTCGACATCGGGTGCGACTCCGTCGCCGACGGCAGCCGGGTCGACACCCCGGAGCTGATGGCGCTCTACGGCCTGACCGTCCCGCCGCAGCGGATCGGCGTCTGAGCCACGGACCGCCCCAACCGCGCTCGCCCGCTGCGACGCCGTCGACCGACCGACTGTCCGTTGCCGGCCGTAGGCTCGGCGGAATGGCCCGCCCTCCGCTCGACCTGGTGCCGGCCGACGTGCCGGCCGAGTCGCTGACACACAACACGCTCAACGGGGTGACCGGCGGCATCTGGCGTACCCGCCGCGGCGACCGCCCGGCGGTGCTGAAGCTCGTCGCCCCGCCCGGCCGCCCCGGCCCCACCCACTGGGCGGGCAGCGACGACCCGGGCCACTGGAACTACTGGCGGCGCGAGGTCGAGGCGTACCGCAGTGGTCTGGCCGGCGCGGCGTACCCCGGACTGGCCGCGCCGGCGCCGCTCGCGGTCGACGAGCGGCCGGACGGCACGGTGGCGCTCTGGCTGGCCGAGGCGGTCGGCCGACCCGGCACCACCTGCTCGGCGGCCGACCTCGGGGACGTGGCGGGCCGGCTCGGTGCCGCGCACGCCGGCTGGCTCGGCGACCCGTCGGGGTGGACCTGGCCGGGCGGCGGGCGCACGCCGCAATGGCTTGCTCGGGACTGGCTGCGTGACTACACGCTGAGCCGGCCGGTGCCCGGGCCGGTGCCCTGGGACCATCCGGTCGCCGTCGCCGCGTGGCCGGCGGCGCTGCGGGCCGGGCTGCGGGCGCTCTGGGAGCGCCGGCATGAGGTGGTGGCAGCCACGGACCGGCTGCCCCGCACCCTCTGCCACCACGACCTCTGGCCGATGAACCTGGTGTTCACCGCCGCCGGACCGGTGCTGCTCGACTGGTCCGGCATCGGGCCGGGCCCGATCGGCGAGGACGCGGCCAACCTGGTGCTGGACACCTTCTTCGACGGGCTGGTCGACGTCGCGCTGCTCGACGAGGTGGCGGCGACCGTGGTGGACCGTTACCGAGCCGGCCTGCGCGGTCGCGTCGCCCCGGCGACGGTCGCCCACGCGGTCCGGCTCACCGGGGCGGCGAAGTACGCCTGGCTGGCCCCGCTGATGATCACCCGGCTCGGCGGCGCGACCGGGCAGACGTACGACCGGCGCGACGAGGCGGAGATCATGGTCGGCCGCCGACCGGTGCTGGAGCTGCTGGTCCGCTGGGCCGCCACAGCCCTCGGCTGAGCCGACCGCGTGGTGGCCGGTCGGCGCCGCGAGCGTGATACCGCAGAGGCATATTGATGACTGTGTGGTATCACGCTCGCGATGGTTGGTGCCGCCCGACCGGGCGGGCACACGCGGCGCCCGTCAGCCCGGCGTCTGGTCCAGCCGGCCGGTCTCGACCAGACGCCGGTACCAGTGCGCGCTGTCCTTCCAGGTGCGCTCCTGGGTGTCGTAGTCGACCCGGATGATCCCGAACCGCCGGTCGTAGCCGTAGCCCCACTCGAAGTTGTCCAGCAGCGACCAGACGAAGTAGCCCCGGACGTCCGCGCCCTGCTCGCGGGCATCCGCGATGGCGGCGATGTGCCGGCGCAGGTAGTCGACGCGCCGCTCGTCGTGCACCCGGCCGTCGGCGGACACGACGTCGTCGAACGCCGCGCCGTTCTCGGTGATCATCAAGGGTTGACCCGGGTACTCCTGGCGCAGCCGCAGCAGCAGCCCGGTCAGCGCGGCCGGGTCGATGTTCCAGCCCATCGCCGTGTGCGGGCCGGGCTGGGGCAGGAAGTCGACGTCGTCGGCGCCGACCCACGGTGAGTGCGCCGAGGCGCCGTGACCGTCGGCGTCCGAGCGGGCCGACTGCCCGTCCCAGGCCCGGACCAGGGTGCTGGAGTAGTAGTTGACGCCGAGCACGTCCAGCGGCACGCCGGCCACCTTCTCGTCACCGTCCCGGACGAACGACCAGTCGGTGACGCTCGCCGTGTCGGCCAGCAGGTCAGCCGGGTACGCCCCGCCGAGCATCGGCCCGAGGAACGACCGGTTGGCCAACGCGTCGATCCGCCGCACCGCGTCGGCGTCCGCCGGCGAGTCCGACTCCGGCCGGATCACGTGCAGGTTCAGCGTCACCGAGAGCTCGGCGGTCGGCGCCAGCTCCCGGACCACCCGGCCGGCCAGGCCGTGCGCCAGGTTGAGGTGGTGCACCGCGGCCAGTGCGGCCGCCGGTTCGGTACGCCCCGGCGCGTGCACGCCGGAGGCGTAGCCCAGGTACGCCGTGCACCACGGCTCGTTCAGCGTCGTCCACGTGTGCACCCGGTCGCCGAGCGCGGCGACGATGCCGGCCGCGTACTCCTCGAAGCGCAGCGCGGTCTCCCGCACCGGCCATCCGCCGGCGTCCTCCAGCTCCTGCGGCAGGTCCCAGTGGTACATCGTGGCGACCGGGCGGACCCCGCGCTCCAGCAGGCCGTCCACGAGCCGGGAGTAGAAGTCCAGGCCCGCCTGGTTGAAGCGACCGGCGCCGCCCGGCTGCACGCGCGGCCAGGAGATGGAGAACCGGTACGCGCCCAGGCCCAGCTGGGCGACGTGGTCCAGGTCCGGCGACCAGCGGTGGTAGTGATCGGCGGCCACGTCACCGGTGTCACCGTTGTAGGTCCGGCCCGGAGTGTGGCTGTAGGTGTCCCAGATGGACGGACCCCGGCCGTCCTCGCGTGCCGCGCCCTCGATCTGGTACGCCGCCGTGGCCGAGCCCCAGACGAAGCTCTCCGGGAAGATGCGGGACGTCATCGCGCCGCCACCTCCGCCCCGGCCACCACACACTGGTACGTCGACGAGACGCCCGCCACCAGTTCGGCGGTGGCGACCCCGTCGCGGAAACTCACCTCGAACTCCGCGCCGGGCCCGTTCCCGGGCGCCGGTATCCGTACCCGTTGACGTTGCCCCTCCGCCGGTGTGTAGAGCCGCAGCTGCACGCCGTCGGCCCAGTCGTAGTCGGGCCGGTCCGAGCGCGAACCGAACGGAATGACCGCGCCCGGCCGGGCGAGCACCGGCACGCTGTCGAACCCGTGCTTCTCGGTGACCCACGCCGGGCCGGTGAGCTGCGCGCCGGTGACCAGGTGCGTCCAGGTGCCGGCGGGCACGTAGAAGGTGACCTCCCCGTCGGCGCTGAGCACGGGCGCGACCAGCACGTCGGAGCCGAGCATGTACTGCCGGTCCAGGTGCGCGACGGCCGGGTCGTCCGGGAACTCCAGGATCATCGGCCGCATCATCGGAATGCCGTCGCGGTGCGCCTCCTGCGCCGCGGCCGCCAGGTACGGCATCAGGCTGAGCTTGAGCCGCGTGAAGTGCCGCAGCACGTCGACCGCCTCGTCGTCGTACGCCCACGGCACCCGGTACGAGCCGGAGCCGTGCAGCCGGGAGTGCGAGGAGAGCAGCCCGAAGGCGATCCACCGCTTGAACACCGCCGGGTCGGGGGTGCCCTCGAAGCCGCCGATGTCGTGGCTCCAGTAGCCGAAGCCGGACGCGGCCAGGGACAGCCCGCCGCGCAGCGACTCGGCCATCGCGACGAACGTCGACTCGCAGTCGCCGCCCCAGTGCACCGGGAACTGCTGCCCTCCGGTGGTGGCCGAGCGGGCGAACAGCACCGCCTCGCCCTCCCCGCGTTCGGTCTCCAGCAGCTCGAAGACCGCCTTGTTGTAGAGGTACGAGTAGTAGTTGTGCATCCGCTGCGGGTCCGAGCCGTCGTGCCACACCACGTCGGTCGGGATGCGCTCACCAAAGTCGGTCTTGAAGCAGTCGACGCCCATGTCCAGCAGCGCCTTGAGCTTGCCGGTGAACCAGCGGACCGCGTCCGGGTTGGTGAAGTCGACCAGCGCCATGCCGGCCTGCCACTTGTCCCACTGCCAGATGGACCCGTCCGGGTTGCGGACCAGGTAACCGGCCTGCCGGCCCTCCTCGAACAGGTACGAGCGCTGCGCGATGTACGGGTTGATCCAGACACAGACCTTCAGGTCACGCTCGTGCAGCCGGCGCAGCATCCCCTCCGGGTCGGGGAAGGTCGCCGGGTCCCAGACGAAGTCGACCCAGTGGAACTGGCGCATCCAGAAGCAGTCGAAGTGGAACACCGACAGCGGCAGGTCCCGCTCGGCCATCCCGTCGACGAACTCCGTCACCGTCTTCTCGTCGTACGAGGTGGTGAACGACGTGGACAGCCACAGCCCGTACGACCAGGCGGGAACCCGGGCCGGGCGGCCGGTCAGCGCGGTGTAGCGGCGCAGCACGTCCTTCGGGGTGGGCCCGTCGATGACGTAGTAGGTGAGCGACTGCCCCTCGACGCTGAACTGGGTCTGCGTGACGACCTCCGAACCGACCTCGAACGACACGTGCTCGGGGTGGTCCACGAAGACGCCGTAGCCGGCGCTGCTGAGGTAGAACGGCACGTTCTTGTACGCCTGCTCGCTGGCGGTACCACCGTCGGCGTTCCAGATGTCCACGGTCTGGCCGTTCTTCACGAACGGGCCGAACCGCTCGCCCAGCCCGTACACGGTCTCCCCGACACCCAGCGCGAGCCGGTCGTGCACGTGCCGGCGGCCCTCGCCGTCGGTGACGATGCCGACGCTGCGCCCGGTGGACGCGGTGATGAGCCGGTCGCCGTGCCGGAAGTCGACCCGCCATCCGTCGACGAGCGCGACGCGGGCGGTCAACTCGCCGGTGGTCAGCGAGGCGCTGATCCCGCTGATGTCGACGGTGACCGGGTGCTCCTCGTCGGTCCTCAGCCCGAAGTGGGGCTCGCGGGGCAGCCCGCCGCTGTGGTGGCCGATGGTCACGCCGACCACGCCGGGAGCGGGGGAGAAGAACCGGACGGTGACGACGGGCCGGTTGAGGGTGTCGCCCCGTCCGTTGATCTGGCCGGCGGGCGCGAAGACGGTGAAGCCGCGCTCGTCCGGCTCGACCGATTCCACCGTGCCGGGTCGCAGCACGGTGACCCCCGGGCGCAGTTGCCAGTACCCGTCGGTGAACTTCACTTCTCGGCTCCTGCCGTGATGCCGCGCGCCAGAGTGCGCTGGAAGATGAGGAAGAAGATGATGGCCGGCACGAGGCTGATCAGGGCGCCGGCGTTGGTGGTCGGGGCGTCCATCAGTCGGTCGCCCTGCAACGACGCGAGCGCGACCGGGATGGTCTGCGTCTGGTTGTCGATGAGCATGACCAGCGGGATCAGGAACTCGTTCCAGGTCCAGATGAAGAAGAAGATGAGCAGGACCGCGAGGGTGGGCCGCAGGTTGGGGAAGACCACCCGCCACAGCACGGTCCACTTGCCCGCCCCGTCCAGCGCGGCGGCTTCGAGCAGCGACCGGGGGAACGTGCTCAGCACCGAGGCGAGCAGGTAGGTGCCGAACGCGCTCTGGATCACGGTGAAGATGATGATCACTGAGAGCCGGGTGTTGTAGAGGCCGATCTCCTTGGCCACGTAGTAGAGCGGGTAGATCAACGCCTCCTGCGGCAACATGTTGGCCAGCAGGAAGAGCCCGACGATCCAGAGCCGGCCGCGGACCCGTCCGATGCCGAGCGCGTACGCGTTGAGCAGCGATACGACGACGCCGAGCACCGCCACGGACCCGGCGATGAGCGCCGAGTTCCACAGCTTCAGCGGAAAGTTCACCGTGGTCCAGTACGTCCGCAGACCCTTGGTGTAGAACTCCGTCGGCCAGCTCAACGGACCACCCGACGAGTAGTCGGTCGGCGACTTGAACGCGTTGAGCAGCATGAACGCGAACGGCACAAGCATGGCGAGCGCGGCGAGCGTGACCAGGGCGAGCACCACCCAGCGGGCGGCGCCGCGGCGGTGCCGGTCGCGGCCCGGCCTGTTCCGCAGCGGAGTCACCACCGCGCCCTCGGTCGGGATGAGCGTGACGGCCATCTCAGAACCCCCGGTCCCGGCGCTCGCTGCGGGCCTGCATCCAGATGAAGACCACGGCCACCACCACGATGATCAGGGTGAGCACGGTGGAGATCGCGGAGCCGTAGCCGACCTGGAGCTTCTTGAAGAACGTGTAGTACGCGAAGTAGGACGGCACGTTGGTGGCGTTTTCCGGGCCGCCCCGGGTCAGGGCGAAGATCGGCCCGAACACCTTCAACGCGGCGATGGTGCAGGTCAGGGCCACTACGAAGGTCTCCGGCCGGATCTGCGGGAGGGTGATCGCCCGGAACCGGTGGACCCAGTTCGCGCCGTCGACCTCGGCCGCTTCGTACAACTCCGGGTCGACGCGTTGCAGCGCCGCCATGAAGACGACCACCGGGTAGCCGATCTGCACCCAGATCATCACCGCCATCACGGCGGGCAGCGCGGTGTCCGGGTCGCCGAGCCAGTCGTGGCGCAACGCGCCGAGACCGACCGCGTCGAGCAGGCTGTTGAACGCGCCGTCGGGGCGCAGGATCCAACCCCAGACGATGCCGGCCACCACGACGGGCAGCACCTGCGGGAGGTAGAACGCGGCCCGCAGCGCGGCGGCGGTACGCGGCCGGAACCGGCGGCCGATGACGTCGAAGAGCACCGAGGCGAGCACCAGCCCGAGCAGGGTGGGCACCACCACCATCGCGACGAGCATCGCGACGGTGTTCCGGAACGACGCCCAGAACACCTCGTCGTGCAGCAACTGCTGGTAGTTGTCCAGGCCGATGAAGGTGGGGTCGCCGACCCCGGACCACTTGGTCAGCGACAGGTAGCCGGTGCCGACCAGCGGCGCGCCGATGACCAGGATGAAGAGCACCGCTCCGGGGAGCAGGTAGAGCCAGTACGCCGCGTTGCGGCCGCGGCGGCGTCCACGGGCGGGCGGCGGTTGGGTCGCGGTCGCCGCCGGGACGGCGACGGTCTCGGAGACTGCCATGGAGGATCCTTCCCGGTGGAGCGGGCGGGCGCCCCGGTCGTGCCGGTCGCGCCCGCCGCTCGCCGTGTCACTTGCCGGTGATCTCCTTGACGCCGTCGGCGTACGGCTTGGCGATCGAGTCGAGGACCTGGTCGGGCGACTTGGAGCCGTTGATCAGGCCCTGGAAGCCGGAGACCAGCACGTCGTAGTAGCCGGGAACCGGCCAGTCCGGGTAGAACGCCAGGCCGTCCTGCTTGCTCACCGTGTTGAAGTCCTCGATCAGCTTCCGGTCCTTGGGGTCGCTGATCTTCGTCGGGTCACCGGCGACCGGCACACCGCCGTTGTTGCCGATCAGGTCCTGGATCTCCGGACGCAGGGTGATGTCGATGAAGTCGTACGCCAGGCCCTTGGCCTTGCTGGTCTCCGGGACCACCCACAGGTTGCCGGACGAGCCGGCCTGCAACGTGTTGCCGGGGAAGAGGAAGGTGTCCCAGTTGGCCTTCATCTCGGCCTTGAACCGGCCGTACCACCAGCTACCGGAGACGATCATCGGGGTCTTGCCGCCGATGAAGGCGGTGCCCATGTCCTCGGCCTTCAGGCTCGCCGAGTTCTTCGCGATGTAGCCCTTCTGCACCCAGTCCGCGAAGGTGTCCGCCCCGTACTTCAGCGGGTCGGACGTGAAGTCCACCGGGTTCTTGTAGAGCTGGTAGTTGTCGACGAACTGCCGGTCCGCCTTGGCGAGCGCCAACTGGTAGAAGAGCTGACCGGCCGGGTACTCGGCGCCGGCCATGCCCAGCGGGGCGACACCCTTGCCGACGAAGGTGTCCATCGCGGCGGTCATCTCCGCCATGCTGGTGGGCACCTTGACGCCGTACTTGTCGAAGAGGTCCTTGTTGTAGTAGACGGTGACGTACTCGCCGTAGTTCGGCACGCCGAACCAGTTGCCCGAGCCCATCACGCCCTTGTCGCTGTAGCGGGCGGTGGTCTGCAGGCTGGGGCTGAGCTTGCCGGCCCAGCCGCGCTTGTCGGCCTCGGCGCTCAGGTCGCTGAGCAGGCCCTGGGAGGAGAGCAGGCCGGCGGTCGCGTTGCCCTTGTTGTACTCCATGATGTCCGGGCCTTCGGACGAGTTGATGATCATGCCGGCGTTCTGCTGGATCTGCTCGAACGCCTTGCGCTCGAAGCGCACCTCGACGCCCGGGTGCTCCGCCTTGAAGATCTCGATCGCCCGGTCCCAGGCGACCCCCATCGCGCTGTTGGCGCTCTCGTAGTGCCAGAGCTTGAGGGTCTTGGCCCCGCTGTCGTCCCCGCTGTCACCACCGCCGCACGCGGCCACGGTGGTCGTCGCGGTCGCCGCCAGGGCGATCGCGGCTACGATCCGGCGGAATCGCTGCATTGCTATCCTCCTCGTTGAGTATCTAGCCGGTACTTCACTGGGCCCGTCGTCGCGTTGCAGCGCGGCGGCGGGCCGTTTTGGCAGGTCAGCCCCCACCGATCGGCGGTCGACCGGGTGCGTCCGGTGCTGGTCGTCGTGGCACGGCCGTCGATCCCCGGGTCTCCAACGCGCACGGCAGCAGTTGCTGGTGGCGCTCGTCGCCGGCACCGTCCAGGTGGCGCAGCAGCGCCTCGATCGCGATCCGCCCCAGGGCCGAACCGGGCGAGGTCATCGCGGTCAGCGCCGGGGTGGCCAGTTCGGCGACCTGCGGCGAGGTGACCATCGAGACGACCGAGACGTCGTCCGGCACGGAGAGGCCTCGGCCGGTCAGCTCGCCGAGGATGCCGAAGATCGCGGTCTCGTTCATGGCCAGCACGGCGGTCAGCTCCGGGGCCTGCGCGAACGCGGCGGCCAGGGCGGCCCGCCCACCGGCGGCGCTGTCCTCGGCCGGGATCATCACCGGCTCCAGGCCGTGCCCGGTCATCGCCGCGACGAAGGCGTCCCGGGTGCGCAGCGCGGGGCCGTAGCCGCTGGCCAGGGTGGCGGCCGAGTGGTTGACGTAGACGATGCTCCGGTGACCCAGGCCGACCAGGTGGGCGACGGCCTCGCGCACGGTCTGCTCGAAGTCGATGTCGACGTAGGAGAGCCCGCTGGTGTCGCCGGTGCGGCCGATCAGCACCAGCGGGACGCCGGCCTCCCGCAGGACGGTGACCCGCTGGTCGGCGAGCTGCACCTCCATCAGCACGACGCCGTCGAGCATCCGCTGGCTGGCCAGCCGGCGCAGGTCGTCGAGGTCGCCGCCACCGACGGGGGAGAGCACCAGGTGGTAGCCGGCCGCGCTGGCCGCGGCGGCGGCGCCGGTCACGAAGGCGGTCTCGGTCGCGCCCAGGCCGCGCTCGTCCATCGGCATCAGCAGACCGAGGATCCGGCTGCGCCGGCTCGCCAGGCCGCGGGCCATCGCGTTGGGCTGGTAGTCGAGCTCGGCCATCGCGGCGAGCACCTTGTCCCGGGTGGCCTGGGAGATCGGGCGGGTGCCGGTGAGCACGTACGACACGGTGCTGACCGAGACCCGGGCCAGGCGGGCGACGTCGTGCATGGTGGCCACCGCGCACCTCCTCCGGCCTGGCGTGGGATCGCTCCCGCGGAATCGTCGAAGCGTTTCGACGAAGCGTTTCGACAGACGCTAGGCCACCTGTTACGGCGACGTCAATAGCCGATGTCGCTCAGCCGCTGCCGTTCCGGCAGGGGGCTCAGGGAAGGTCGAACAGGGTGGCGGCGCTGTCCCAGCACACCGCGCGCAGCCAGTCGTCGCCGAGGTCCAGTCGGGCCAGCCCGGTCAACTGGTCGGCGTACGGGTAGGGGATGTTCGGGAAGTCGCTGCCCAGCAGCACCTTGCCGGCCAGCCCCAGCTCGCGCAGCCGGGGCAGCTCGTCGGCGGGGAACGGCACGAACCGGTCGAAGAACGGGGTGAACGCCATCGTGGTGTCCAGCCGGACCCGCTCGTACCTCTCGGCGAGGTCGAGGAAGTCCCGGTAGTCGGGGGCGCCGAGATGCGCCACCACGGCGGTCAGCCGAGGGTGACGGGCGAGCAGGGCGGCGAACGGATCCGGCCCGGTGTGCGTGGTCCCCACCGGGGCGTGCCCGGCGTGCACCACCACCGGCACACCCGCGTCGGACAGCATCCCCCACACCCGGTCCAGTGCCGGGTCGGTCGGCGCGAACCCGCCGACCTGCACGTGCACCTTGAACAGCCGCGCGCCGCCGGCGAGCGCCTCCTCGACGTAGCCGGGAGCGTCCGGCTCGGGGAAGAAGGTGGCCGAGGGCAGGCAACCCGGGGTGTCGCGGGCGAACTCCAGCGTCCAGCGGTTCAACTCCGCGGCCATGCCCGGCCGGTGCGGGTACGCCAGCGCGCTGAACGCCCGCACCCCGAGCCGGCGCAGGTGCGCAACCCGGTCCGCGTCGCTCCACCGGTAGCGGATCGGCCACTGAGTGCCGACCAGCGGCCCGGCCGCGTCGAAGTACGCCCACACCCGGCGCAGCAGCCGCGGCGGCAGGAAATGCACGTGCACGTCGGCCAACCCGGGCAGCCCCAGCGCGCGCCAGAACTCCGGCACCCGCTCGTCGGCCACCGGCGGTGACTGCGGCGCCGGGTCGGTCATACGTCGATGTTGAACCGGTGCAACACCGACGGGGCGATCAGGCCGGCGGTGGCCAGCACCGACACGACGGTCAGAACGGCACGCAGGACGATCACCTCCGTCTTGCTGCCGGTGCGCAGGGCGATGCTGTTCGGTAGGCCGATCATCGTCCACATGCGTCGGCGGATCGGGATCGGCCAGAGGATCGGCACCCCGGCTTTGGTGATCATGTCCCCGAGGATGTGCACGAAGCAGCCCACCCCCATGGCCACGCCGATCAGGGGGTACCCGCGTCCGCCCGGAAGGTTGGCGAAGGTGAACCACGCCGCTCCGGCCGACGCGAGGGTCACGATCACCCAGCCGGCCCGCTCCGCCCACTCGTCGAACAGCCCGCGCAGGGCCAGGCCGAACATGAAGAAGAGGATGGTGATCACCGCCCATTTGCCGTACGCGGTGCAGAGCGCGGTCGTGCCCCAACCCACGAGCAGCGTGAACGGGATGGTGTGGGTCAGCGTGCGGTGCCCGTTGTTGCGGCGGGGGTCCCTGCTGAGCTTCGTCGCGTAGTAGACCCCGAGTGAGATCTTCTCCATCACCTCGGCGACGAAGAGCGAGAAGACCCCGAAGGTACGGGCCACCGTGGCGCCGCCCTGGTTGCGGGTCACCTTGCCCGACAGGTCGAGGTCGGGAAAGAGCGCCCCGCCCGCGCACACCGCCGTGCCCACCGCCAACGCGAGTGGCGACTGCTGGTAGTCGGCGAACTGGTCCAACGCCCAGGACCCGGCCAGCCATACCGCCGCGCCGGACAGCGCGTGCGACGGTCCCATCATGTCGGCTCACCCTCCCCAGGGATCTTGAGCGCCAAAACTACGCCACTGTAGTTAGCGTCGACGCCGCAGGGGCACCACCCGAACGGTCCACAACGGACGGTGTCAGAGCGCGGGGGTGAAGCTCTGCCGGATCATCGGCAAGTATGTCGCGTTGACCTGCCAGTCGAACTCTTTTGTCAACCACGAGACGGTGAAGGCGCGCCCGGCCGAGGTGTTGGCCAGCAACCGGAAACTGTGCACCCGCTCGCCGGCGGCGTTCTCCCAGCCGCACTCCCAGATCGCGCCGCCCTCGAAGAAGTCCAGCGCCGAGATGTCCACCTTGCGGTAGCCCGGCAGCGACCCGCCGCCGGTGAGCCGGGCCTCCTCGGCCTTCCAGTACGCCACCGGGTCGGGTCGGGACGGCCCCGCCTCGACGCTGAGCACCCGGGCTCCGTCGGACTCCCGGAAGCAGGTCGCCGCCCCGTCGGTCCAGCGCAGCCAGCCCACCGGCGCGGCGATCCGGAACCCGGCCGGATCGTCGTGCCACGTCCAGCCCTTCACGAGCCGGTACCGCGCGTCGGCCGGCGGCGGCACCGACGGCACCGGCGTGGCGGTCGGTGGCGGGGGCGCCGCGCAGGCGAAGGCGGCCGGCCGGGGAGTGGTCTCGCCGCCCCCGGCGCCGGACGGTGGCGTCCGCCCGTCGTTGCGGTTGACCAGCGCCAACGCGACACCGCCGGCGGCGACCAGCGCGGTGACCGCCCCGCACAGGGCCAGCAGCCGCCGACGCCGTCGACCCGGTCGCGCCGCCGGGTGGTCGCTCGCCGCCGCCAAGTGGTCGGTCGGCGCCGGGGGCGGCGAGACC
>NZ_RCVI01000356.1:0-14979 GCF_003667455.1 Micromonospora sp. CV4
GTTTTCACGTGCGGCGCACCCCCCTTTGTGTGTCGTATGCACCCCTGATGCAGAGGAGCACGCCATCATGCGTACCGATCTGATCCGTAAGACCGCTCTGACCGCTGCTGGCCTCGCGTTCACCGGCGGCGCCATCGCCGGCCCCGTCACCGCCGCCTACGCCGCGTCGGACGCCAAGCCCGCATCGCAGACCCAGACCGACCGCAAGCCCACCGGCGAGCGTCAGCTCGGCGTGCGCTACGAGGCGCAGCCGAACTTCTACTACTGCGGCCCCGCCGCCACCCGTAACGCCCTGAGTGTGCAGGGCAAGGACATCAGCGTCGACGCCATGGCCAAGGAGATGGGCACCACCGAGGCCGGCACCAACTCCATCAACGACATCACCCCCGTGCTGAACAAGGAGACCGGCAAGAACGACGCCTACCACAGCGTCGAGATCTCCAGCCCCAGCGCTGACGGCAAGCAGACCGACACGCTGCGCGCCGACATCGTCAAGACCGTGGACGACGGTCGGGCTGTGGTCGCGAACATCGCCGGCACCAGCGTCGACACCGACGGTGGGGTGCACTCCTTCGAGGGCGGGCACTACATCAGCGTGGTCGGGTACCGCGACGGCGGGAACGTGGTGAAGATCGCCGACTCGGCCGATCCGAACACCGCCTCCTACGAGGTCACCGTCGAGCACCTCGCCGACTGGATCGCCACCCGCGGCTACGCCACCAGCTGACCGCAAACAGCATCACCGACAAGGGCCGGACCCCCAGGGGTCCGGCCCTTTCGTCATGCCCAGGGTCAGCGGTGCGACCGCCGCCAGTACGGGTCAGCCGCCGGAGTCGTCCATCTCGGCGCCCTCGGGTACGACGTCGTCGTCCCGGCTGGCCAGCCAGCCGTCCGGCAGGAAGACCTTGCCCGGAGAGTTGGTGCGCCCGCGCGGCTGGCCGAGGGCGGCCACCGGGAACGGCTCCGCCGGGTCGAGCTTGCCGAGCAGGTCGTCGAGCTGGGCCAGGCTCTCGATCATCGCCAGCGAGCGGCGCAGCTCGCCGCCGACCGGGAAGCCCTTGAGGTACCAGGCGACGTGCTTGCGGAAGTCGGTGCACCCGTCCCGCTCACCCCGGGCCGGGTTGCGGGCCCCGGCGACGAACTGGTCGACCAGCAGCTCGGCGTGCCGGCGCATGGTCACCGCCACCTCGCCGAGGGTGGGCATCCGCCGCTCCGGCCGACCGTTGAAGGCGGCCTCCAGGTCGGCGAAGAGCCACGGCCGGCCCAGGCAACCCCGCCCGATCACCACGCCGTCGACACCGGTGTGCGCGACCATCCGTAGCGCGTCGTCGGCCTCCCAGATGTCGCCGTTGCCCAGCACCGGCACGTCGAGGGCCTGCTTGAGCGTGGCGATGGCGTCCCAGTCGGCGGTGCCCGAGTAGCGCTGCCCGGCCGTCCGCCCGTGCAGGGCGACCGCGGCGACCCCGGCTTCCTGGGCGGCGAGCCCGGCCTCGACGTACGTCAGGTGGTCGTCGTCGATGCCCTTGCGCATCTTGACCGTGACCGGCACTCCGGCCGGCGACGCGGCGTCCACCGCGGCCCTGACCAGCCGGGCGAAGAGCCGACGCCGCCACGGCAACGCCGCGCCGCCACCACGCCGGGTCACCTTGGGCACCGGGCAGCCGAAGTTGAGGTCGATGTGATCGGCCAGGTCGCGCTCGACCACGATCCGTACGGCGGCGGCGGTGATCTCCGGATCGGTGCCGTAGAGCTGGAGGCTGCGCGGCTTCTCGTCGTCGCCGAACGCGATCATGCGCAGCGTCTTGGGGTTCCGCTCGACGAGCGCCCGCGTGGTGATCA
Organism: Micromonospora sp. CV4; assembly: GCF_003667455.1. Lineage (NCBI taxonomy): Bacteria > Bacillati > Actinomycetota > Actinomycetes > Micromonosporales > Micromonosporaceae > Micromonospora > Micromonospora sp. CV4. The sequence goes on from NZ_RCVI01000356.1 coordinate 1,840, forward strand.
TCTCGCAGACGTAGATGCCGCCGCCCTGCTCGCGGCAGAGCCGGCGGAACCCGACGTTCGTGATCCCGGCCATCGGCGCCAGCACGACCGGCGGCCACACCTGATACCGGCCGAGCGTCAACGGGCGCAGCACAGGCACGGTCGAGGCAGTCACCGGACAAGTGTACGGGGCCCCGACCGGCGCTTTCCGCGTCGGCCGAGGCCCCGTGCGCATCGTCTCAGCAGCCGGGGAGGCGCTCGATCAGGTAACGCTCGACCTGGTCCAGGGAGACCCGCTCCTGGGCCATGGTGTCCCGGTTGCGGACCGTCACGGCGTTGTCGTCCAGGGTGTCGAAGTCCACCGTCACGCAGAACGGGGTGCCGATCTCGTCCTGCCGGCGGTAGCGGCGGCCGATCGCCTGCGAGTCGTCGAACTCCACCACCCAGCGCTTACGCAGCAGCGCGGCGAGGTCCTTCGCCTTCGGCGACAGCGCCTCGTTGCGGGACAGCGGCAGCACCGCCACCTTCACCGGGGCCAGTCGCGGGTCGAACCGCATCACGGTGCGCTTGTCCACGCCGCCCTTGGTGTTCGGCGCCTCGTCCTCGTCGTACGCCTCCAACAGGAAGGCCAGCACGGCGCGGGTCAGACCGGCGGCGGGCTCGATGACGTACGGCATCCAGCGCTCGCCCTTGGTCTGGTCGAAGTAGGACAGGTCGACGCCGGAGTGCTTGCTGTGCGTGGAGAGGTCGAAGTCGGTGCGGTTGGCCACGCCCTCCAGCTCGGCGAACTCGGTGCCGCCGAACTGGAAGCGGTACTCGATGTCCACGGTCCGCTTCGAGTAGTGCGAGAGCTTCTCCTTGGGGTGCTCGAAGAGCCGCAGGTTGTCCGCCGACAGGCCGAGGTCGAGGTACCAGTTCCAGCGCTCCTGGAGCCAGTACTCGTGCCACTGCTCGTCGGTGCCCGGCTCGACGAAGAACTCCATCTCCATCTGCTCGAACTCCCGCGTACGGAAGATGAAGTTGCCCGGGGTGATCTCGTTGCGGAACGACTTGCCGGTCTGCGCGATGCCGAACGGCGGCTTCTTGCGGGCGACCGTCTCGACGTTCTTGTAATTGATGAAGATGCCCTGCGCGGTCTCCGGGCGCAGGTAGTGCAGCCCTTCGTCGCTCTCCACCGGGCCCAGGTAGGTCTTCATCAGGCCGTTGAACATCTTCGGCTCGGTGAAGGTGCCCTTGTTGCCGCAGTTGGGGCAGTTCAGCTCGGCGAGCGAGGTCAGCGGCTTACCGTGCTTCTCGGCGTACGCCTCTTCGAGGTGGTCCGCCCGGAACCGCTTGTGGCAGAACTGGCACTCGGTGAGCGGGTCGACGAACTCGGCGATGTGACCGGACGCCTCCCACACCTTGCGGGCCAGGATCACCGCGGAGTCGAGGCCGACCACGTCGTCGCGCTGCTGGACCATGGTCTTCCACCACTGCCGGCGGACGTTCTCCTTGAGCTCCACGCCGAGCGGGCCGTAGTCCCACGCCGATCGGGTGCCTCCGTAGATCTCGCTGGAGGGGAAGACGAAGCCTCGGCGCTTGGCGAGGCTGACGACGGCGTCGATACGGTCGGCTGGCATGTTTCCTCCTACGCCGGCTGGCGGTCGGCGGGGGCGAGATGTGGATGGATCGGGTCAGTTCGGGACAACGGTACGACCACTGTCGTCCTGAGCCCAGCAGAATACCGGGGGCGGCTCAGCTCACCCCGCAGACCTCCATGCCGCCGGTCTGGCCGTCCTGACCCAGGGTGACCTGCTGCTGCTCCCGGTCGCCGCCGTCGAGCGTCACGTCGACCGGCACGGTCAGGCTGGTGGTGTCCACGTCACCGACCCGGAACCCGGCGACCTGCGGCTCGGCGGCCGCGCGCCGCTCGAACTCGGGGCGTGACTCGCGCCGCTGCGCGTCGTCGCAGAGCTGGTCGTACGCGCGTCCGTAGTTCCGCTCGACCAGCGCCTGGTAGTAGTCGCTGGTCACCGTGCGGCCCTGTTCCCGGATCGCCTGCACGCCGGTGACGGCCAGGCCGACCACGGCCGCGCCACCTCCGCCGCAGCAGAGCAGCACGGCGAGCGCGCCGACGCCGAGGCCGATCCAGAGCCGGGTCCGGCGGCCCTCGGTGGGCGGCGCGGCGAACGGCGGCGCCACCCCGGGACCGGGCGGCGGGGCGGGTGCGGTCATAGGAGCAGCGTAGTGTCCGGCAGCTCAGCGGTAAGGACCCGCAGCCCGATCACTCTCGGCGACCACGACGGCCCCGCCGGGCGCGGCGGTGGCCAGCGCCTCGTACGCGGACGGCTCGTCGACCGACTCGGCGAGCAACGGCACGGCGCTCACCTTGACCTCGAAGGCGCCCAGTGCCCGCCGGTACGTGCCGACCGACTCCCACTCGGTGACCAGGGACCAGTGGCGGGGGTCGTCCAGCGCCCGGACCAGTTGACCGCGCAGGTAGCCGGGGCGGGCGGCCAGCGCGGTGAGGGCGGCGTGCGCCCGTTCGGTGAAGTCGTCGGCGACATCGACGTCGACCACGAACCGGTTGGTCACCAGCACCGGGTTCCTCCTCGTAGAGTCTGTGGGATGCAGCGTACGCAGCGCCCTCTGCTGACTCGGTTGGCCGGGGCGAACCCGACGTCGGTGTTCCTGCTCACCCTGGTGGTGGTGCTGGTCGCGTTCTTCACGCCCGGGGTGATCGGCGGGCTGCTGACGCTGGCCCTCGCCGCGGTCCTGATCGCCCTGTTGGCCACCACCTGGGCGGTTCAGGCGCCGCAGACCCGGGTGATTCGGCTGGTGATGCTCACCCTGCTGGTGACGGTGGGCCTGGCGAAGCTGCTCTGACATGCAATCATGCGTTTTTGACAATCATTATCGTTGCCACGGACAGTTGACGACATGACCAACCGCACCGCGTCCCGTGTCCTGGCCGCCGCGACCGCCCTCCTCGCCCTGGGCGCCAGCGCGGGCTGCTCCACCGATGGTGCCGCCGGCGCCGATCCCCAGCGGGTCGACGTGGTGGCCGCGTTCTACCCGCTCCAGTTCCTCGCCGAGCGGATCGGCGGCGACGCGGTCCGGGTGACCAACCTCGCCAAGCCCGGCGCCGAGCCGCACGACCTGGAGCTCGCCCCAAGCCAGGTCGGTCAGGTCAGCGAGGCGGAGCTGATCGTCTACCTGAAGGGCTTCCAGCCGGCGGTGGACGACGCGGTGGCGCAGAACGGTGACGACCGGGCGTTCGACGTCACCACCGTGCAGCCGCTGCGGGACGCGACCGCGGGCGGGCACGACCACGAGGGCGAGGAGGGGCACGCGGAGGAGGAGAACGGCGGCAAGGACCCGCACGTCTGGCTCGACCCGACCCGACTGGCCACCATCGGCGATCAGCTCGCCCAGCGGCTCGGCAAGGCCGACCCGGATCACGCCGCCGACTACACCGCACGCTCCGCGGCGCTGAGCGCCGATCTGACGACCCTGGACGACGAGTTCAAGCATGGTCTGGCGACCTGCCAGCGGCGGGAGATCGTGACCAGCCACGCCGCGTTCGGCTACCTGGCCGACCGCTACCAGCTCGACCAGGTCGGAATCACCGGGCTGAGCCCCGACGTCGAGCCCTCGCCGCAGCGACTCGCGCAGGTGATCGAGGAGGCGAAGGAGCACAAGTCCACCACGATCTTCTTCGAGACCCTGGTCAGCCCGAAGGTCGCCGAGACCATCGCCGGTCAGGTCGGCGCGAAGACCGCGGTGCTGGACCCGATCGAAGGGCTCGCCGACGGCAGCGGCGCGGACTACCTTTCGGTCATGCGTACCAACCTGCAGACCCTGCGGACGGCGTTGAGCTGCTCGTGAGCGCACCCGTCATCACCGTCGAGCACGGGGTGGTCGGCTACGACGGCCGCCCCGTGCTCCGGGACGTCTCGCTCACCGTGACCGCCGGGGAGGTGGTCGCGGTGCTCGGCGCCAACGGTTCCGGCAAGTCCACGCTGATCCGGGCCGTGCTCGGGCTGGTACCGCTCAGCGCCGGCTCGATCACCCTCTTCGACCGGCCGTTGCGCCAGTTCCGCCAGTGGCGGCGCATCGGGTACGTCCCACAGCGCCTGGGCGCCGGCGGCGGCGTGCCGGCCACCGTCCGCGAGGTGGTGGCCTCCGGCCGGTTGGCCCGCCGGGGGGTGCTCCGCCCACCGGGCCGAGCCGACCGGGCCGCCGTCGACGCCGCGCTGCTCTCGGTCGGGCTCGCCGACCGGGCCGGCGATCCGGTGTCCACCCTCTCCGGCGGCCAGCAGCAGCGCACGCTGATCGCCCGGGCGCTGGCCGGTCGACCGGAGCTGCTGATCCTCGACGAGCCCACCGCCGGCGTGGACGCGGCCAGCCAGGAGGCGTTCGCCGGGGCGCTGCGGGACTTCGTCGCCGACGGCGGGACGGTGCTTCTGGTGGCCCACGAGCTGGGCCCGCTGCGACCGGTGATCAGCCGGGCGGTCGTCGTCCACCAGGGCGGCATCTGTCACGACGGCGCGGTGCCGGACCCGGCCGGTCATCACGCGGAGCCCGACCACGACCATGTGCACCCGCACGGTCCCGACGAGCCCGCCGGGCTGTGGAGCAACTGAGCATGGAACTCTTCCAGTACCCGTACATGCAGCGTGCCCTGATCGGCGCGCTGGTGATCGGCCTGGCCGCGCCTGCGCTCGGCATCTACCTGGTGCAGCGTCGGCTGGCGTTGATCGGCGACGGCGTCGGGCACGTGGCGTTGACCGGGGTTGGCGCGGGACTGCTGCTCAACCGCTCACCGGTGCTGGTGGCGGTGATCGCCGCCACCATCGGCGCGATCGCCATCGAGCTGGTCCGCGCCCGCGGGCGGACCTCCGGTGACCTGGCTCTGGCGTTGCTCTTCTACGGCGGCATCGCCGGTGGCGTACTGCTGGTGGGCCTCTCCGACGCGACGAGCGCGAACCTCAACGCCTACCTGTTCGGATCTCTCACCACCATCTCGCCCGGTGACCTGACCACCATCGTGGTGCTCGGCGCCGCGCTCCTGGTCACCATGATCGCGTTGCGTCCGGCGCTCTTCGCGGTCAGTCACGACGAGGAGTACGCCCGGGTCTCCGGCCTCCCGGTGCGCACGCTGAACCTGATGATCGCGGTCGCCACCGCGGTCACCGTGACCATCGCGATGCGGGCCGTCGGCGTACTGCTGATCAGCGCGCTGATGGTGGTGCCGGTCGCCACCGCCCAGCAGGTCACCCGGGGTTTCCGCAGCACGATGACCGCCGCGATGGCGCTCGGGTTCTTCGCGGCCGGCGCCGGTGTCTGGGTAGCCGCCACGGCGGACACCGCGCCGGGCGCGTCGGTGGTGCTGGTGGCGATCGCCTGCTTCCTGGTGGTGGCCGTGACCGGTGGGATCTGGCGGGCGCTGCGCCGCCGGGCAACGCCGGCCGCCGCGCCGGCGCCGGAACCGCACGAGGTCGTGCTGGGATGAACCGGGTCCGCGGTATGTCGGTGGTATTGGTTACCGTTGCAGGGTGACCAGCGCAACGGGCTACGAGGGGTTCGATGGGGCCAGCGAGTTGCTCCGCGCCCTGTCGGCGCCCATTCGGCTGGCCATCGTCAGTGAGCTCGCCGGCGGCGAGCGGTGCGTGCACGAGCTGGTGGAGAAGCTCGGGGCCGCGCAACCGCTGGTCTCCCAGCACCTGCGGGTGCTGCGCGGCGCGGGCGTGGTGCGTGGTTCCCGCCGGGGTCGGGAGATCGCCTACAGCCTGGTCGACGAGCACGTCGCGCACATCGTGGCGGACGCGGTCAGCCACGCCGGGGAGGGATGATGAGCGAGAGTGGCGCCGCGGTGCGCAACACCCGGCAGCGCTCGGCGGTGAGCGCGCTGCTGGGCGAGATGGAGGGCTTCCACAGCGCCCAGGACCTGCACGCGATGCTGCGGCAGCGCGGTGAGCGGGTCGGCCTGACCACCGTCTACCGCACGCTCCAGGGGCTGGCCGACGCGGGCGAGATCGACGTGATGCGCCCACCGGGCGGCGAGCACCTCTACCGCCGGTGCAGCGAGGGGCACCACCACCACCTGGTGTGCCGGGCCTGCGGCCGCACGGTCGAGGTGGCCGGCCCGGCGGTGGAGAGCTGGGCCGACCGGGTCGCCGCCCAGCACGGCTACGCCGACGTCAGCCACACCCTGGAGATTTTCGGCACCTGCCCGGCCTGCGCCCGCTGACCAACGCAGCGACCACGACGCGTCCGGTGAACGCCGCAACCCGAGCACCTGCGCAGCCGACTCGTCTCGCCGGCTGATCCGACGGGTGCCCGGCCCGGCCGTTCGTGGCACGCTGTCCGGCGTGAAGATCTACGCCGATCGCTTTCCGACCGCCGCCCGCCAGTTGTTCACCGACCTCCTCGTCGTCGCCTGGGTGTACGTCGCGATCCGCGGCGCGCTCTGGCTGCACGACCTGGTGCAGAAGCTCGCCGTACCCGGTCAGAAGTTGGAGGGCGCCGGCAGCGGGCTCGCCGACAACCTGGGCGACGCCGGCAGCAAGGTCGGCCGGGTGCCGCTGGTCGGCGACGAGCTGACCGCTCCCTTTCAGCGGGCCGCCGACGCCGCCCGCTCGCTGGCCGACGCCGGCCGTGACCAGCAGCACCTGGTCGACCAACTCGCCCTGGCGCTCGCCATCGCGGTGCTGATCTTTCCGCTCGGCATCGTGCTGTTCGGCTGGCTGCCGCTGCGGGTCCGCTGGATGCGCCGGGCCGGGTCAGCGGCGAAGCTGGCCGCCGGGCCGGCCGGGCGGGACCTGCTCGCCCTGCGCGCGCTGGCCACCCAGCCACTGGGCCGACTGACCCGGATCGCGCCGGACGTGGCCGAGGCGTGGCGACGCGGCGACGACGACACCGTCGACGCCCTGGCCGCGTTGGAGCTGCGCCAACTCGGCCTGCGCGGCCGGGGCCGCTAAGGTCGTCGGCGTGTTCTACTTCCTGGTCGTCATCGCCGTCCTGCTGCTCGGCTACGCCGCCGTCCTGGTCTCGTTCGTGCGGCGGGGCAAGAAGATCCCGCCTGCGGCGTACCTGGGTCTGGCGGTGCTCAACGGCCTGATCCTGGCGGCGGTGCTGGCCTGGGCGGTCGCCCGCTGACCGCCCGGCACGGTGACGCGCCGGGCGGCACCGGTCACGACTTCGGCGGGATGCGGCGGCGGACGTCGTCGGCGGTGGACGGACCCGGTGACCAGCGGGCCACCCAGGGCAGCTCGTCGGACGGGGTGATGACGCCCTCCTCCAGGGCCGCGTAGCGGCCGTCGAGGATGCGCTTCGCCGCGGCGGTGTCGACCGAGTCGGTGTTGTCCCACAGGGCGGCGAACAGCGCGTCCACCCGGACCCGGGCCTGCCGGCAGAACAGGTCGGCCAGCTCGACGTTCTCCGGACGGCTGTCGCGCTCGGCGGACGCCCGGACACAAACGGCGGACATGGCGAACAGCTCCGCGCCGATGTCCACCACCCGGCCGAGGAACGCCTGCTTGCGCTCCATCTTTCCCTGCCAGCGGGACATCGCGTAGAACGTCGACCGGGCCAGCTTGCGGGACGAGCGCTCCACCTGACGCAGGTGCGTGGCCAGCGGCCCGAACTCGGCGTACGCCGATGGGCTCTGCCCCCGGCCGACGGCCAGGGTCGGCAGCCACTTCGCGTAGAAGGCCCCGGCTCGGGCGCCGGCTCGGGCCTTGCGACCCAACCCCGCCTCCGGGTCGATGATGTCGCCGGCCACCGACAGGTGGGCGTCGACCGCCTCCCGGGCGATCAGCAGGTGCATGATCTCCGTGGAGCCCTCGAAGATCCGGTTGATCCGCAGGTCGCGCAACATCTGCTCGACCGCGGCCGGGCGTTCGCCGCGGGCGGCCAGCGAGTCGGCCGTCTCGTAGCCCCGCCCGCCCCGGATCTGGATCAGCTCGTCGGCGATCTTCCAGGCCATCTCGCTGGCGTACAGCTTGACGAGCGCGGCCTCGATTCGGATGTCGTTGCGGTCGTCGTCGGCGAGCAGGCAGCACAGGTCGAGCATGGTCTCCATGCCGTACGTGGTGGCGGCGATGAAGGCGAGCTTCTGGGCGACCGCCTCGTGCTCACCGACCGGCCGCCCCCACTGGACCCGGTCGGCGGACCACTCCCGGGCCACGTTCAGCGCCCACTTGCCCGCGCCTACGCACATCGCCGGTAGCGAGAGCCGGCCGGTGTTCAGCGTGGTCAGGGCGATCTTGAGCCCCTTGCCCTCGCCGCCGATGACGTTCTCGGCGGGCACGAACACGTCGTGGAACCGGGTGAGGCTGTTTTCCAGGCCGCGCAGGCCGACGAACTCGTTGCGCCGTTCCACGGTGATACCGGCGCTGTCGCCGTCCACCACGAAGGCGGTGATGCCGCCGCGCCGCCCCTCGGTGGCCGGCACCCGCGCCATGACCACCAGCAGGGTGGCCACGATGCCGTTGGTGGCCCAGAGCTTCACGCCGTTGAGCCGGTAGCCGGTGCCGTCCTCGGTCGGCTCGGCGGTGGTGGCCAGCCGGGCCGGGTCGGAGCCGACGTCCGGCTCGGTGAGCAGGAACGCGGACACCTCGCCGGCGGCGAGCCGGGGCAGGAAGCGCTGCTTCTGCTCGGCGGTGCCGAACATCTTCAGCGGTTGCGGCACCCCGATCGACTGGTGCGCCGAGAGCAGCGCGCCGATCGCCGGGCTGACCGAGCCGGCCAGCATCAGCGCCCGGCAGTAGTGCAGGTTGCTCAGCCCGAGGCCGCCGTACTTCCGGTCGATCTTCATGCCGAACGCGCCGAGGTCGGCCAGCCCGTGGAACACCGCGTCCGGGATGGAGGCGTCGCGCTCGATCGCCGCACCGTCCACCTCGGAGGCCAGGAAGGCGCGGAACCGGCCGAGAAAGTCGTCGGCGCGGGCCACGTCGGCCGGGTCGGACCGGGGCCACGGGTCGATCAGGTCGAGCCGGAACCGCCCGAGGAACAGCTCCTTGCCGAAGCTGGGCCGGTCCCAGGCGGACTCGCGGGCCGCCTCGGCGACCTGCCGGGCCTCCTTCTCGGAGACGTGCCCCGCCTCCGTCGGCAACGGCGCAGCGGCGCCGGCGGTGCTCGGAACGGTGTCGGGATCGGGGCCGTCCGCTGCCGGTCGGCCGTTCTGCGTCGTGGTCACGGCTGCCCCCTCGAACCTCGGTGCGGCTGCGTCGACGTGCGCGACTACCGTCACGCTACCCCCGGGTGTTACTCAGCGGTAGCGGTCCGTGAAGATCGAGTTCGATCCCTGGGCGGCGGCGTCAGCTGGACAGGGTGCGGGGGTCGTCGTCCTCGTCGTCGATGTCGTCGTCGCCCCAGTTGCGCCGGGCGAACGGCAGGAGCACCCAGAAGCTGAGGAACCAGAGCCCGGTCAGGCCGCTGAGCACGAAGGCGATCGGCCGGTCCAGCACGAAGTCGGTGATCAACAGCACCGCGCTGACCATCGAGATCAGCATGAAGGCCAGCCCGCCGCTGGCCATCCGGTGCGCGAACCGGACCAGCTCCGGTTTGCGCCCCTGCCGGAACAGCGCCCGGTGGAACGCCACCGGCGAGATGATCAGCGCGGTGGCGGCTGCCGCGGCGAGCAGGGCGACGATGTAGACGTCCCGCTGGAACTCGGTGGTCTCGGTGAACCCGTTGCTGAACGGCAGCGTGAGCAGGAAGGCGAAGAGGATCTGCACGCCGGTCTGGGCGACCCGCAACTCCTGCAACAGGTCGGCGAAGTTGCGCTGCCAACGCTGCTTCTCGGTCTCCTTGGACACGCGCTACCTCCGGTGAGACGGTACTGCCGGCGGTCGTGGCCGCCGGCAGCAAGGCAAGTGCCCCACCCGGTCGAGCGCGAAACAGGTTCACGACATCGGCCGGCCGCCGTCCGTTCGCCTCCCGGACAACGGGCCGTCCGGACGCGCCTCAGGAGCCGCGCCGGATGCGACCCGCGTACCGGGCCTCCAGCGCCGTGTTGTGCGCGTCGCCGTCGGGGATGTTCGCCGACAGGTAGACCGGGGGCCGCTCGCCCGCCGCCAGCAACCGGGCCACCACCTCCACGGTCACCTGCTGCGCCAGCAGCGCCGCCGTGATCGAGGAGACCGCGCCCACCGCACCGCCGCCGGGCAGCGGCAGCGTCGCGTCGCCGTACGGCGCGCCGTTGTCGAGAACCACGTCGGCGAGGTCCGCGAGCTTGCGCCCGGACGGGTGGCGGGAGGTCATCCGGCCGGAGTGCTGTGCGGAGGTGATCGCCACCAGCCCGTGGCCACGCTGCTTCACCAGCGTGGCGAACTCCACCATCGCGCCGTTGACCCCGGAGTTCGAGGCGAGCACGAACACGTCGGTGGGCCGCACCGGAGCCAGCTCGTACAGCCGGTGCGCCACCTCCGGGTCCCGCTCCAGGAACGGGCCGAGCCGGTCGGCCGGTTCGCCGCCGAGCAGCACCAGGTCACGCAGCGCGATCCGGTTGGTCGGCACCAGACCGCCCGCCCGGCCGGCAATCTCCATGGCCAGCGCCTCGGAGTGCCCGGTGCCGAACGCGTGCACCACCCCGTCGGCGCGCACCGCGTCGGCGATCAGGTCCGCGGCCCGCCCCACCGCCGCCCGCTGGCTCCCGGCCACCCGGCCGATCGTCTCGGTAACCACGGCCAGGTAGTCGTCGGCACTCACCCTCATGCGTCCTCCGTCGTCCGGTTGCGGGCCATCCATTGCACTGCGAAGTCGACCGCCGCCCGCTGGCGCATCAACCTCCCGGTCCCGGTGCCGACCCGTCCGGTACGGACCGCTCCGGTCGCCTCCAGGTCCCGGCCCAACGCGTCGAAGTCACTCTCGTCGAGCCGGACGTCCTGCCACCACACCCATTCGCGGCCACCGTCGGCGGTGCGTACCGCCGCGCCCAACTGCTCGCGGGGCGGGGCCGGACGGCGGTACTCGGCCAGGTGCAGCGAGGTGTTCACGCTGTGATCCACACCGAGCAGCAACACGTTGGCGTCGAGGTCGTAGAGCCGGGCCAGCGGGGAGCCCTCGCCGAGCATGTCGGCCCGGGTGTGCCCGGCGACCACCCGTTCGGCGGCCGGCCCGAGGGCGGCGAACGACACGTGGGGGTGCGAGCTGCGCTGCGCTCCGGGCCAGCAGCGGACCGTCTCGGCGAACACCCCCATGAACCGGCTCGGGGTGGCCACCGGATCGAATCCGGGCATCTCGGCGCGGATCAGCGGCCACCAGTCCACCGGCACCGGCGGGGCGCTCCACTGCGCCGGGTCGCTGTTGTCCGGGGTGTGGGTGGGCACCACGATCGTGCCGTCCGGGCCGAGCGCGTCGCGCAGGGCGAGCACCAGCGCCTGCGGCCCACCGCAGACGAAGCCCAGTGGGCGCAGCGCGGTGTGCACCAGCAGCGTCGCGCCGGAGCGTACGCCCAGCATGCGCAGCTGCGCGGCGATGGAGCGCCGGGTGCTCGGCTCACCGGCGTCCGTTGTCACGGTGCTCCTCCGATCGACACGGTCTCAGGCCGTTCCGCTGGTTCTGGCCAGGATCGCCTCGGCCAGCGGGCCCGGCGCGGCGTCCGGGATCCAGTGGCTCACCCCGGGCAGCTGTACGAATCGGTAGTCCCCGGTGACGTTGGCGGCGCACGCCTCGGCGGCGGTCCGGCCGATGGCGATGTCCCGGTCGCTCCACACGTACGTGGTGGGCACGGCGACCGGGCCGACGTCGGCCAGGTCGGTGCGGGACATCGCCCGATACCAGTTCAGCGCCGCGGTGAGCGCCCCCGGCTCGCGCATCGGGTCGGCGTAGTGGTCCACCCGGGACGCGTCGCCCACCCCGCTGAGCATCTTGCGCAGCGCGGTGGCGTTCCAGGCCAGCAGCACCTTCTCCGCCTTGCCGGGTTTACGGAACAGCGCGATGTACGACGAGCGCGCCTTCTGCTGGCCGTCGGTGGCGAGGGCATGTGCCATGGCCGCCGGATGTGGCACGGACACCGCGGTCAACGTACGGACCCGCTCGGGGTGCCGGGCGGCCAGCGCCCAGGCGACGATCGCACCCCAGTCGTGGCCGACCAGGTGGACGGCGTCCAGCCCGATGGCGTCGAGCACCGCGACCGCGTCGGCGACCAGTTCGGGGATCCGGTAGTCCGCGACCGCCGTCGGCCGGGCGCCTGGGGAGTAGCCCCGCTGGTCCAGTGCGTACGTGCGCAGCCCGGCGGTGTGCAGCGTCGCGGCGACCTCGTCCCACTCGCCGGAGTGCTGGGGAAAGCCGTGCAGCAGCAGGACAGGCGCGCCGTCCGGCGGACCACCGGCGCGTACGTCGAACGTGAGACCCCGTGCGTCAACCCGCATGATCGTGAGCCTACCCAGCCGGCGTCGCCTGAACCGGACGCTGCGGCGGGCGGACGCCCTGCTGGGCTGGCACCCCTGGTCGGTGCTAGCGTCAGCGAGACAACTTCACATCCGACAGGGGAGCGCACAGCGCTGAGAGTGCGGGCACGCCCGCAGACCCTCGAACCTGATCTGGGTAATGCCAGCGCAGGGAGTTCGGTCGACCTCCAGCCGCGCCGCCGTCCGGTGCCACCGGACGCGCGGCGTGCGTCTTCTCCTGGTTCGCAGTCAGGACTGGGAGCATCCACATGAACCACAGCGACACCAACCGCTGGCGCACCATCGACATCGTGGTCGCCTCGGTGATCGCGGTCGCCTTCGGCGTCATCTTCTGGGCCTGGGGCCTGGTCTGGAGCGCCACCGAGGGGGCGTTTGCCTTCTTCCCGCCGGCGCAGACCCTGATCTACGGTGTCTGGCTGATGCCGGCCGTGGTCGGCGGCCTGGTCATCCGCAAGCCCGGCGCCGCGCTCTACTGCGAGACGGTCGCCGCGGTCCTCTCCGCGCTGTTGGGCAGCCAGTGGGCCGGCACGGTGATCCCGCAGGGCATCGTGCAGGGCATCGGCGCCGAGTTGGCCTTCGCCGCCTTCCGGTACCGGTCGTTCCGGCTGCCGACCGCGGTCCTGGCCGGCGCGCTGACCGGCCTCAGCGCCGCGCTGTTCGACTTCTTCGTCTGGAACGTCGACTACGACCTGGTCGACTACCGCATCCCGTACGCGCTGCTCACGATCGTCAGCGCCACGGTGATCGCCGGCGCCGGCGATCA
>NZ_RCVI01000225.1:0-73406 GCF_003667455.1 Micromonospora sp. CV4
CCCCCGAGCGACCCGCCGCCCACCACCACGAGCCCGCCGGCCGACCCCGAGGCGCTGCCGGCCGGCTGAGCCGGCCGGCGCCGCCCGCTGTTCACCACCGGCTTCGCCCCGGCCGAGGCGGCGAGCGGATCCACCTGGTGCGCTAGCCCCACCAGCACCGATTTCCCCAAAACGGACTTACGTCGCCGAAGACCTCTCTAGGCTCTCAGCAGGTCATTTCCACCATCTGCCGCGGGAGCCCGGGTGAGCGCTGAGAAGCTGGTCGTGATCGGCCAGGGGTACGTCGGACTGCCGTTGGCCATGCGCGCCGTCGAGGCGGGGTTGGACGTGGTCGGCCTCGACGTCGACGCAGACCGGGTGAAGCGGCTCGCCTCCGGCGAGTCGTTCGTCGAGGACATCCCGACCGACCGGCTGGGCCGGGCGCTGGGCAGCGGCCGGTACCACCCGAGCACCGAGTACACCGACGCCGAGGGCTTCGACATCTGCGTCATCACGGTGCCCACCCCGCTGCGCGACGGCACGCCCGACCTGAGCTTCGTCGAGCAGGCCGGCATCGGCATCGGCCCGTACGTGCGGCCGGGCAGCACCGTGATCCTGGAGTCCACCACCTACCCGGGCACCACCGAGGAGCTGCTGCGGCCCCTGCTGGAGTCGGCCAGCGGGTTGCACAGCCCCGGCGACTTCCACCTCGGCTACAGCCCCGAGCGGATCGACCCGGGCAACCCGACCTGGCGGCTGGAGAACACCCCGAAGGTGGTGTCCGGCGTGGACCCGGCGTCGCTGGCCCGGGTGGACGGGTTCTACCGGCGTCTCGTGGAGCGCACCGTACCGGTGGACTCCACCCGGGTCGCCGAGCTGACCAAGCTGATCGAGAACACGTTCCGGCAGGTCAACATCGCGCTGATCAACGAGCTGACGATGCTCTCGCACCACCTGGACATCGACGTCTGGCAGGCGATCGACGCGGCGGAGACCAAGCCCTTCGGCTTCCTGCCGTTCCGCCCCGGGCCGGGCGTCGGCGGGCACTGCCTGCCGATCGACCCGTGCTACCTGTCGTGGCAGGTCAAGCGACGCCTCGGCCGACAGTTCCGGTTCATCGAGCTGGCCAACGACGTCAACCACGAGATGCCCGAACACGTCGCGCAGCGGATCATGGCGGGGCTGAACCGGGGCGGCCGGTCGGTCAGCGGCGCCCGGCTGCTCCTGCTCGGGTTGGCGTACAAGAAGAACACCGGCGACATGCGGGACTCCCCCGCGGTCGACGTGGCCCGGCGGTTGCAGGCCCTCGGCGCCGAGGTCCACGCGGTCGAGCCGTACGCCGAGGCGCACCACATCCCCGCCGGGGTGACCGTGGTCGGGCTGACCGAGCGTGAGGTCCAGGCGGCGGACGCGGTGGTGGTGGTCACCGACCACGACAGCTTCGACTACGACCTGGTGGTCCGGCACGCCCGCTACGTCTTCGACACCCGCAACCGGTGCGCCGGCCCCGTGGTCGAGCGCCTGTAGACCCGGCACCGCTGGCCGGTCCCGCCGCCGGGGAAGACGGCGGGGCCGGCCGGCGGATGTCCGTCCGCGCCGGCGCCGGTCACTGGTCGTCGAGCGCCTCGACGACCGGTCGGGACAGTGCCCTGCGGGCCGGCAGCACCGAGGCGAGCAGGGCGGCCAGCACCGCGACGCCGAGGATCAGCCCGAGCTGACCGATCGGCAGCACCACGTGGAACTCGCCGCCGAGGCGGGCCAACAGGGCCATCGCGGACGCGCTGACCCCGGTGCCCAACCCGATCCCGAGCATGGCGCCGACCAACGTCATCAGCACCGCCTCCACGGCGAGCATGACCCACATCCGACCCCTGGTGAGCCCGACCGCCCGCAGCACCGCGTTCTCCCGGGTGCGCTCCACCACCGAGAGACTCAGCGTGTTCGCGACACCGACCAGGGCGATCACCACGGCCAGGCCGAGCAGCGCGGTGACGAAGGCCAGCAGCATGTCCACCGTGCTGGTGAGCATCTTCTTGTACGCGCCCTGGTCCAACAGGTTCACCGTCGGGTAGCGGCCCAGCACGTCCTCGATGGCGTCCCGGGCCCGCTCGGCGCCCACCCCGGCGGCGGGGTCGATCTCGGCCAGGAAGCCTCGCTGACCGGGAAAGAGCACGGCGAAGTCCGCGTCGGCCATGTCGATGACGTGTCCGGCGGGCACTCCCCTGGCGGGCGTGTCGTCGGTGACCACCGCGGCCACCCGGAACGGTCGCCCCCGGACGGTGACCGGGGAGCCGACCTGCCAGCCGCGCGCCTGGGCCAGCTCGCGCCGCACCAGCACCTGCCCCGGTCCGAGTCGGCCGACGTCGCCGGTGAGCACGCCGGTCAACGTCCGACCGACCAGCGCCGGGTGGGCGGCGCGGACCTCGACGCCGGCGGTCACCGTGCTGCGTTGCTCGTGCACGACGCCCAGCTCGGGGCGCGCCGCCAGCTCACCGGCGAGCGCGGCGGGCAGGTCCTGGCCGATGCCACTGACCACGAAGTCGGTCCCGATCTGGGCGTCCACGCTGCGCTCGATGCCGTCCTTGGTGCTGCGCGCGCCGACGACGAACGCCGACACGAGTCCGATCCCGATCACCAGAGCGGTGGCGGTGGCCGCGACCCTGCGCGGATTGCGGACCGCGTTGGCCACCGCCAGTCCCGCGGTCGCCCCGGCCAGGCGGCGTGCCGGCCAGCCGAGGATTCGCACCAGCGCCGGCACGAGCACCGGCCCGAACAGCACGATCCCGAAGAAGGCCAGTACCCCGCCGACGGCCACCAGCAGCAATTGACCGGCGCTGGCGGCGCCGGCGAGCGCGGCGACGCCGGCGGCCAGCACCACCGCGCCGAGGGCCAGCCGGAGCCGACCGGCGCCCCGGCTGGGCTGCACCGCGGCGTCGGTGAGCGCGGCCACCGGGGCGACCCGGGTGCCCCGCCAGGCCGGTAGCAGCGCGGCGCCGACGGTGAGCACGGTGCCCAGCAGCAGGCTGGTCAGCACGGTCGACCCGGCCACGGTCAACCCGCCGGAGACGGGCACGTCCAGCCGGGACAGCAGCAGCCGCATCCCGCCGGCGAGGGCCAACCCGAGCAGCACCCCCAGCGCGGAGGCCACCACCCCGACCACCGCCGACTCCAGCAGGGTGGACCGGAAGACCTGCCCCCGGGTGGCGCCGACCAGCCGGAGCAGCGCCGTTCGCCGGGTGCGTTGCGCCAGCACGATCGCGAAGGTGTTGGCGATCACGAAGCCGGCCACCACCACGGCGACACCCACGAAGATCATCAGCAACATGGTGAACTGGTCCAGGCCACGAACCGCGTCGTCGACGGCCTCGTCGAGGATCTGCGACCGGCTCTTCACGGTGGTGTCGCCTCCCGCGACGCTGCGCACCCGGTCGGCCACCGCCGTGGCGGAGGTCCCGGGCCAGGCCGCCACCATGATCCGGCCGTACCCGCGCTCGCCGGTGACCGCGAGCGCGTCCGGCCCGACCAGGCCGATGAACGGACCACCGATGTCGCGTGCGGTGTCGGCCACGTCGACGGTGCCGACCAGGGTGTACGGGCGGGCCGCGCCGCCGGTGCCGCCGATCCGGACCGGAGCGCCGAGGGTGAAGCCCTCCTCGGCGACCGTCGGCGCGTCGAGCACCACCTCACCGGCGCGGTCGGGCAGCCGGCCGGCGACCACGTCGTACGAGCGCAGGGCGTCCTCGGTGGGGATGGCGGCGAGCACCGCGAAGCCGAGGACCGGCCGGCCGTCGGTGCCGACGATCCCGCCGGTGCCCGTCAGTTCGCCGGCGGCGGCGGCCACCCCGTCGACGGCCCGGACCCGGTCGACCAGGCCGGCGGGCAGCGGACGGTCGCCGGTCGGGTAGACGCCCAGGTCGGTGTGCCGGTCGAAGGTGCCCGCCCGGTCGTACGCGCCGGAACGCATGCCGTCGACGAGGATCAGGGTGCCGGCGATGAACGCGACACCGAGCACGACGGCCAGCGCGGACAGCAGCATGCGCAGGGCTTCGGCGCGGAGTGAGCGCAGGGTCAGGCGGATCATCGCGGTCACCGCCCCCGCGCCGGCACGGGGCGGGCCGGGTCGAGAGCGGCCAGGGTGTCCAGCACCTGCTCGGCCGTGGGCGCGGCGAGGTCACCGACCAGCCGCCCGTCGGCCAGGAAGACCGCCCGATCGGCGTGCCCGGCGGCCAACGGGTCGTGGGTCACCATGATCACCGTCTGGTTCAGGGTGTCGACGGCCTCCCGCAGCAGCCGCAGCACCTCGGCCCCGGAGCGCGAGTCCAGGTTGCCGGTCGGCTCGTCGGCGAAGATTACCCACGGCTTGGTGATCAGGGCGCGGGCCACCGCGACCCGCTGCTGCTGACCGCCGGAGAGCTCGGCGGGCCGGTGCCGGAGCCGGTCGGCCAGCCCCACCGCCGCCACCACCTGACGCAGCCAGGCCGGGTCGGGCCGCCGGCCGGCGATGGCCAGCGGCAGCACGATGTTCTCCTCGGCGGTCAGGGCCGGCAGCAGGTTGAACTTCTGAAAGACGAAGCCGACCCGGTCGCGGCGCAGCAGGGTGAGCCGCCGGTCGTCGAGCTGGCCGAGGTCGGCCGCGCCGATCCCGACCGAGCCGGCGCTCGGCCGGTCCAGTCCGGCCAGGCAGTGCATCAGCGTCGACTTGCCGGAGCCGGACGGACCCATGATGGCGGTGAACCGGCCGGCGGCGACGTCCAGGTCGACCCCGTCGAGCGCGACGACCGCGGCGGGGCCACTGCCGTACCGTTTTTCCAGGCCACGGGCGGTGACCGCGACGCCGTTGCCGGCGTGGTCGGGAGGTGCGAGGGACATGTGGGCTCCCCGGTCAGGGTGCGGATCGGACCCTTTTGACGCTATGGCCGGCGCGGGTCAGTCGATCTCCACCTGCGCGCTCGACCTGGGTGCGTCCCGGGTCGCGGTGCGCCCGCCCGCCGGTACGACTCAGGTCGTACGCGGGGTCAGCCGCCGGGCGTTACCAGCCCGCTCTCGTACGCCAGCACCACCGCCTGGACCCGGTCGCGCAGCTGGAGCTTGGCCAGGATCCGCCCGACGTGGGTCTTGACCGTGGCTTCGGCCACGTGCACCCTGGCGGCGATCTCCGCGTTGGACAGCCCCTGCGCCACCAGCAGCAGCACCTCCCGCTCCCGCTCGGTGAGCTGCGCCAGCCGGGGGTCGGCGGTGGGGCCGGCGCCGAACTGGCCGGCGAACCGGTCCAGCAGCCGCCGGGTGATCGACGGGGCGACCACCGAGTCGCCCTCGGCGACCACCCGGATCGCGGCCAGCAACTCCTCCGGCGGGACGTTCTTGAGCAGGAAGCCGCTCGCCCCGGCCTGCAACGCGGCGAACGCGTCCGCCTCGGTGTCGAAGGTGGTCAGGACCAGCACCCGGGGAGGGCCGGCGGGCCGGTCGGCGCAGAGCCGCCGGGTCGCCTCCACCCCGTCCATGGTCGGCATCCGGATGTCCATCACCACCACGTCGGCCTCGGTGCGGGCGAGCACCCGCAGCGCGTCCGCGCCGTCGATGGCCTCCCCGACCACCTCCAGGTCGGGCTGGGAGTCCAGCACCATCCGGAACCCGGCGCGCACCAGCGCCTGGTCGTCCACGATCACCACCCGGACCGTCATGCCGCGATCACCTCCGTTGCGGGCTCCGACGGTAGCGGCAGCCGGACTTCGAGCTGCCAGCCCCCGGCCAGGCGGGCGCCGGCGGTGAGGCTGCCGTCGTACACCGTGACCCGCTCGCGCATGCCGAGCAGACCGTGACCGCCGGTCGGAGCCGGGCTGACCACCGGCCGGCCCTGGCCGTCGTCGACCACCCGGACCACGACGGCGTCCGTGGTGTACGCGACGGTCAGCTCGACCTCGGCGCCGACGCCGGCGTGCTTGAGGGCGTTGGTCAGCGCCTCCTGCACCACGCGGTAGATGGTCAACTCCAAACCGGGTGGGAGCGCCGGCGGCTCGCCGTCGACGGTGTGCCGGATGCGCAGCCCGGCGTCGCGGAACCGGGCCAGGAGGTCGGGCAGCTCGGCCAGGGCCAGCCGGCGGTGTTCCGGGTCGGCGCCCACCGCGGGCCCGCCCGCGCCGGTCGGGCCGGCGTCGCGCAGGACGCCGACCAGCCGGCGCATCTCCTCCAGCGCCTGCCGGCCGGTGTCGGCGACGACCTTGACGGCGGTACGCGCCTGCTCGGGGTCGCGGTCCAGCATGAACCGCGCGCCGTCGGCCTGGACGATCATCACCGCCATGCTGTGCGCCACCACGTCGTGCAGCTCGCGGGCGATCCGGGTGCGCTCCTCGGCGACGGCCGCCCGGGACTCGGCCTCCCGCTCGCGTTCCAGGGTGCTGGCCCGCTCCTCCAGGGTGAGCACGTAGAGGCGGCGGGTCCGCACGTTCAGCGCGACCAGCCAGACCGCGCCGGTGACCAGCGCGTACCACAGCGCCATCGCCCACCAGTTGACGACGTTCCGGGTCTGGACGGCGGCGAGCACCACGCCCACGGCCGCGACCGCACCGGCGAGTACGCCGTCGCGCAGCCGCTCGCCGTACTTCACCACGCTGTAGAGCGCGATCAGAACGGCGACGTCGTACGGGAGCGGCCCCCACTGGGCGGCCACCTGGACCAGGGCGAGCACCGCGACCACCACGGTCACCGCGCCCGGACGGGAGCGGCGGAACAGCACAGCCACCGCCATCCCCACGCCGACCAGGGTGGCGGCCCAGCCGCCCGGCTGGTTCGCCGCTCCGGCCACGCCGACGAGGAGTACCAGACCGGAGACGGCCACGTCGAAGGCGACGGCGCGCAGCGGGCGACCGAACATCGTGCGTCTCACGGTCACCCAGCGTACGTGTCGAGCGGCCTCATCTGTCGGGGCCGGAGCTGCCGGGCGGGCCGGCTCAGTTGCCGAGGACCTCGCGCATGCGGTCGATCTCGACGGTCTGCTCGGTGGCGACCGAGTTCGCGAACTCGCTGAGCGTCAGGTCGGAGCCGACCGTGAGCAGGTCGGTGGCCAACGCGATGGCGCCCTGGTGGTGCTCGGTCATCATCTGGACGAAGAGCTGGTCGAAGTCGGCGCCGCGCGCGGCGGCCAACTGCCGCATCTTCTCCGGTGACTGCATGCCCCGCATGGCGCTGTGGTCGTGCCCCTGGAGCTCGGCCGTGAGGCCGCGGGTCTGCAGCCAGCCGCGCATGAACCCCATCTCCGGGCCCTGGCTGGCCCGGATGCGGTCGGCGAGAGCGCGGATGTCCGCGTCGGTGGCCCGGTCGGGGGCGAGCTCCGCCATCTCCAGCGCCTGCGCGTGGTGCGGGATCATCATCCGCACGAACATGACGTCCAGCGAGTTGTGCGGGGCCGGGCCGGCGTCGCGGACCTCGTGGGCCGGGCGGGTGGCCGCCGACTCGCCCGGTCGGCCGGGCACGATGACGGTCAGGTCGGTGGGAACGGGGCTGGCCGCCGGTGTCGAGGTGGCGGGCGCGGAGACCGGCTGCGCGGCGCCCGTTTCGGGGTCCCCGCCCGCACGGGCCAGGATGAAGGCCATCAGCGGCAGCACGAGCGCCAGTGTGACGAGTGCCAGGGTCCGCGTGCGCCGACTGGTCATGGGCCACTCCCTGGGGTCGAGGTCATCGCGATGTTATCCATTGAGGAGAACGATTCGATGTGACCCAGATCACATCGATGCTCCTCATCGGGCGGTAAGGTGTCGACCATCGTCTCCCCCTTGCGAAGGGCCTCGCCGATGATCAGACTCCACATGCCACGGTTACGACAACTCCGGATCGTGGGCCTCGCCGCGACCGGGCTGCTCGTCGCCAGCGTCCTCGTCGCGCCGGCAAGCAACGCTCAGACCGTGCCGCAGTCGGCCCCGGTCACCGCCGCCGCGAACACCATCCCCGGCGTCGACGAGATCGTGAGCAGCCCCAACCTGCGCCAGATCGCCAACCTGCCCAAGGTGGCTCCCCTGGACTCGACCAACAGCGACATCGCCTTCCAGGGCAAGTACGCGTTCGCCGGCAACTACAACGGCTTCGTCATCTACGACATCTCGCGGCCCAGCGCGCCGAAGGTCGTGTCCCGGGTGCTCTGCCCGGGGTCGCAGAACGACATCTCCGTCCACGGTGACCTGCTCTTCCTCTCCACCGACTCGTCCCGCAGCGACGACTCCTGCAACAGCACGGCGCAGGGCGCGGATGTGAAGGGGTCCTGGGAGGGCATCAAGGTCTTCGACATCAAGAACAAGGCCAACCCGCGGTACGTCAAGTCCGTGGAGACGGCCTGCGGCTCGCACACCCACACCCTGGTGCCGGGCAAGAGCAGCAAGACGGTCTACCTGTACGTCTCGTCGTACAGCCCGCGGGCCGAGTTCCCGGACTGCCAGCCGCCGCACGACTCGATCTCGATCATCAAGGTGCCGGTGCAGAAGCCGACCGACGCCTCGGTGATCGCCGCCCCGAACCTGTTCCCGGACGGTGGTTTCCCGGGTAGCGGCACCGGTTCGGCGACCACCGGCTGCCACGACATCACCGTCTACCCGGCCAAGGACCTGGCCGCCGGCGCGTGCATGGGTGACGGCATCCTGCTCGACATCAAGAACCGGGAGGCGCCCCGGGTGATCAACCGAGTACGGGACACGGTCAACTTCGCGTTCTGGCACTCGGCCACGTTCAACAACAAGGGCACGAAGGTGATCTTCACCGACGAGCTGGGTGGTGGCGGCGCGGCGACCTGCAACGAGGCCATCGGCCCGAACCGGGGCGCGGACGCCATCTACGACATCGCCGGTCGCGGCGACGCTCGGACGATGCACTTCCGCAGCTACTACAAGATCCCCCGCAACAACGCGGACACCGAGAACTGCGTGGCGCACAACGGCTCGCTGATCCCGGTGCTCGGGCGGGACATCATGGTCCAGGCGTGGTACCAGGGCGGCATCTCGGTCTGGGACTTCACCGACTCGTCCAACCCGAAGGAGATCGCCTTCTGGGAGCGCGGTCCGCTCTCGGCCGACCAGATGGTCGGTGGCGGCACCTGGTCCGCGTACTACTACAACGGACACATCTACTCGAACGACATGGTGAAGGGCCTGGACGTCCTGGAGCTGAACGACTGGCGCACCTGGTCGGCCAAGCTGGTCAAGTACAAGGAGCTCAACGTGCAGACCCAGCCCAGCTACCTGAGCTGGTAGGCACCGAGCACTGAACTGACAGGCACCGAGCACGACGCCGGGCCCGGTCCCCGATCTCCGGGGGCCGGGCCCGGCCACGTCGCAGGGCGCGTACGCCGGGGACGTCAGCTCATCGGCAGCTGGTAGCGCCGCTCGCCGCCGCCGGTCGCGGTGACCAGCCGGACCTCGCCGCTGCGCAGGCCGTACGTCACCGACCAGCGGGTGTGCCCCTGGCGGACGGCAGCGAGCACCCGGTGGGCCGCCGGGGCGTCCAGCACTCCGCCGGCCTCGGTCAGCGCGCCGGCGATCTGCCCGTACCGGCGGTCCTCGCGCCGGCGCTGTTCGGGAACCCCGGCCACCGGCACGTTGGTCAGCGCCTGCCAACCGCCCGTGCCCCGCTCCACCCGCAGCTCACCGTCGACGAACTCGATCACGGCCGACGCGCCGGTCGCGTCGGCCAGCAGGTAGTGCAGTGCCGGCCCGCCGTCGAAGTCGAGGTTGTGCCGGGTGAACACGGCGATCGCCTCGTCGAGGGTGGCGGCCCGGTCCAGCACCAGCCGCAGGATCCGTACCGAGCCGACGGTGGGCTTGCCGGGGTCGGGGCGGGCCGTCGCGGCGTCGTCGGCGGCTAGCCCCACCGCGAGACCCCGCTCGTTCATCCCGTCGAAGGGCAGCAGCGGCGCGTTGAGCAGCCGCCGGTCGCCGGCCG
Source organism: Micromonospora sp. CV4 (assembly GCF_003667455.1). Lineage (NCBI taxonomy): Bacteria > Bacillati > Actinomycetota > Actinomycetes > Micromonosporales > Micromonosporaceae > Micromonospora > Micromonospora sp. CV4. The sequence continues at coordinate 9,901 of NZ_RCVI01000225.1, forward strand.
GGTCCGCGCCGACCCCGAGGTAGGAGATGTCGACCAGCGAGATGGCCGCGTAGCCGTCCGGCGGATCGGTCCGCAGCACCAGCGCGGGGTTGGCGTCCCAGTCGAAGTTGCGGGCGAACAGGGGCCGGGCGGGATCGCCCGCGGCGACGAACAGCGAGCAGCCGAACGGGCTGGGCGGGGTCGCGTCGGTGCCCACCGTCGGGTCGTACGCCCCGACGTAGGTCATCTCGTACAGCGGCAGGTCGTCGACCCGGCGCAGGCTGGCCATGGTCTGCTCGGCCTGGGCGGCGTCCTGCCGGGACGCGGTCGGCGTGGCCCCAGCAACCGGCGGCGGCCCGGTGCGCGGTGGCCCTCCGGACCCCGGTGTGGTGCAGGAGGTGAGGGCGAGCAGCAGGGCCGTCGTGACGGCCGGCAGGGTCCTGCGCATACCCGTTGGACGCTATGGGACCGATCGACAGTTGTCCACCGCGCCGGTGCGGTCTGTCGGATTCCGTCCGCCTCTGATCTCAGCTGGCCCGCGTGGACGGCGTCGGTGCTGGTGGGACCGGTCACCATGGCGGCCGCAGCGGAGGCGGCCGGCCGGACCTTGTGTCAGCGTGATTCGACGTGACACTTGCCGTCGGCGCGCCGCCCGCCCCGCCCGCCCCGCCCGAGCCGACCACGCGCTGGCGTCCCCATCCGCTCGACCTGGTGGCGGTGTTCCTCGCCGTGGCCGGCGCGGTCTGCGCGCTGAGCGGGCTGCTGCCCCGCGCCGACACCACCGCCACCCTGCACCGGGTCCTGCCGCTGCTGCTCTTCCTCGGGACCGTGATCGTGCTGGCCGAGCTGACCGCCGTCGCCGGCGTCTTCGACGTGCTGGCGAGCCGGCTGGCCAGGGCCGCCCGGGGCAGTTGGGCGGCGCTGTTCCTGCTCTGCGGCGGCCTCGCCACGCTGACCACCCTCGTGCTCAACCTGGACACCACCGCCGTGCTGCTCACCCCGGTGCTGATCGCGCTGGCCCGCAGCCTGCGGGTCCCGGCCGGCCCGCTCGCGGTGACCACGGTCTGGTTGGCCAACACCGCGAGCCTGCTGCTGCCGGTGTCCAACCTGACCAACCTGCTGGCCGCCGACCGGGTCGGGCTGGCGCCGTTGGCCTACGCGGAGCGGATGGCGCTGCCGCAACTCGCTGCGGTGGCCCTCACCATGGCGCTGCTCTGGTTCGCGTGGTGGCGGCGGGACCGGCCGGCCGGCGGGCGCTTCCTTCCACCTGCCCCCCACGTGCCGCCCGATCCGGTGCTGCACCGGACCGCGCTCGCCGGTTGCCTGCTCTTCGTCGCCGGCATCCTCGCCGGCGTGGAGATCGCCCTCGCGTCCACGGTCGCGCTCGCGCTGGTGCTGCTCGGGTTCGTCGTCCGCTCCCGCTCGACGCTGCGCCCGGGGCTGGTGCCGCTGCGGCTGCTGCTCTTCGTCACCGGCCTGTTCCTGGTGGTGCAGACCCTCGGCCGGCACGGGCTGGACGACCTGGTCGCCGGTCTGCTCGGCGCCGACGGCGGGGCGGCGGGGGCGTTGCGCGCCGGTGGCACCGGGGCGCTGCTGGCCAACGCGGTGAACAACCTGCCGGCGTACCTGGCCGGCGAGTCGGTGCTGCGCACCGGTGACGGGACCCGCCTGCTGGCGCTGCTGATCGGCACCAACATCGGGCCGCTGGCCGCCCCCTGGGCCTCATTGGCAACCCTGCTGTGGTTCGAGCGGTGCCGGGCGGCGGGGGTGGCGGTGCCGGTGACCCGGTTCGTGGTGACCAGCGTCCTGCTCGCCGTCACCGGCACGCTCGCCGCGGTCGGCGCGCTGCTGGTGAGCTGAGCGCCGACGCCGGCCGGTCGGCGTCACCCGGCGGCCCGCTCCACGGCGAACATGAAGCACCCGTACACCACGTTGCGGCTGTGCAGCTGGTGCACGGCCGGGTCGGCGAACAGCTCGGCGATCACCGTCTCCGGGTCCGTGCCGTCGTGCAGCCGGCCGCCATGGATCCGGCCCCTCCGGTCGTACGCCCGCAGGACCTGGGGTCGCCCCCGCCAGGCCGGCGGGTGGCCGTCGGCCGGCTCCGGACCCCGGCAGGCGGCGGTGTGCGCGAAGATCGGGCCGACCTCCCGGTACGGGCCGGCGGCGCCCGGCGGCGCGTACCCGAAGAGCAGCAGGGACTCCCCGGCCTCGGCGTCGCGCAGGCAGCAACGCAGCGGTTCCCCGCCGCCCGCCACAAGCGCCTCGACGGGTCGGTCGGCGGCGTCCCGACCGGTGCGTCGGACGGTTTCGAGCGTCGCGGCCGGCAGGGCGCGGACGCGGAAGGTCGTGGTGGTCGTCATGCGTCCAGCCTCGCCCGACGACGGCACGGATGCTGGCGGCGATCGGACCTGGCGCTGGGCGCGCAACGGTCCGTCCCCGGTGCGGTTCGCCGTGGGGAGGCGAGCGGTCAGCCGACCGGCGACCGGCGGGGCGGCCGGGGCCCGACCAGCCGGCGCACCACCGGCGCGGCGTTCCACTTCGCCGCACCGACCAGGTCCCGGGCGTGCTCCAGGACCGTGTAGTCGGGTCGGCTCAGCCCGTCGGCGATGGCCCGGTCGAGGTCGTTGCCGCACCGGCTCAGCACCGTGTCGAAGTCGCGGCGGACCGGCTCCAGCAGGTCGTAGCCGAACGCGCGGTGCAGCCGGGCGAAGAGTGGCTTGTACAGCCGGACCCGCTCGTGCAGGCCGCTGGAGTACGACATCGGGTTCTTCGGCCGGCGGCGGATGTAGTCCGGCAGCACGTCCGCGAACGCTCTCCGGACGATCCACTTCTCCTGCCCGTCGCGCAGCTTCAAATCCAGCGGCAGGCGCATCGCCAGCTCCACCACGCTGAGGTCGAGGAACGGCACCCGGGCCTCGACACCGTGCCCCATGGCCGCCCGGTCGACCCGCTGCAACTCGGTCCGGCACAGGTTGCGGATCCGGTGCAGGAACAGCCGGCGCGACGCGACGGGGTCGACCTGCCGGTACATCGGGTACCCGCCGAACAGCTCGTCGGAGCCGTCGCCGGTGAGCACCACCTTGATGCCCAGCGCGCGCAGCCGCCGGAAGATCGGCACCGAGACCACCGCGTTGATGATGTCCCCGTACTCGGTCAGCTCGGAGATCCGGATCGCCTCGCGCACGTCGGTGAGCCGGAGGTCGCGCGGGCGCAGCTCGATCACCTCGTGCGGCACGCCCAGGTCGGCGGCGAACCGCCGCGCGTACGCCACGTCCGGGCTGTCCGGCACGCCGACCGTGACCGCCACGCAGTCCGGGTGCATGTCCCGCACCTGCCGCAGGGTCAACGAGCTGTCCAGCCCGCCGGAGAGCACCACCCCGACGGTGAGGTCGGTCTCCACCCGCATCCGGATCGCGTCGGTCAGCGCGGCACGGACGAGCAGGGCGGCCTCGTCCGGGTCGTCGATGACCGGCAGTCCGTCGCCGAGGGTGAGCAGGTCCACGTACGGGCGCAGCCGCACGTGGCCGTCCGAATCCGCCCAGCCGTGGTGCCCGGGCGGCACCTCGGCGATCGGGGCGCCGTGCCCGACCAGCGCCTTGACCTCCGAGGCGAGGTGCAGGCAACCGGGCCGCCGCGACCAGTACAGCGGCTTCACCCCGAGCGGGTCGCGGGCCAGGTACGCCCGGCCGGTGCCGCGCTCGACGACCGCGAAGGCGTACTCGCCGCGCAGCCGGGTCACCGCCGCCTCGCCCCACTGCTCGAACGCGGCGAGCAGCACCTCGGTGTCGCTCTCGGTGCGGAACACCTGCCCGAGCCGGGTCAGCTGCACGCGCAGCTCGCGATGGTTGAAGATCTCGCCGTTGAAGCAGAGCAGCCAGCGCTCGTCGGCCGAGGTCCACGGCTGCACCGCCCGGTCCCGGTCCACCACCCGCAGCCGGCGGGTGCCGGCCAGCAGCCCGTTCTCGGAGCGGGTCTCGGTGACCTCGCCGCGGGAGGCGAGGACGCTGAGCATCCGCCGGAAGGTCGCCGGGTCGGCCTCGGGGCCGATGCTCAACGCGATACCGCACATCGACTCAGGCCCCCATCTCGGTCTCGTACGCGCGGCGCAGCCGACGCCGGGCGGTCGGCGCCAGACAGAGATGCCAGGCCTGGCCCTCGTCGATAACGCTGACCTCGCCATTCTCCTGCCGGGCCAGCAGCAGCTCCGCCAGCGCCTCCCGCGCGCCGAAGCGCTCGTACCAGGCCAGCTCGACATCCATGGAGTAGCCGAGACAGTGCCCGCTGGGCAGCATCGCGGCGTAGCCCAGGCGGCGCAGCCGGTACTGGTGTTCGGTGCTGCGGACCAGACTCGTCACCCAGAGTGGCGGGGTGGCCGGTGGGGCGGCAGCGGCGAACTCCCGCCCGATGTCGTTCAGCAGCGCGACGACCTCCCGCCGGGCACGCCGGAACAGCAGCCCGGCGGTGCGCGGGGTGGCGTCCGGCCGCAGCCGGCGACGCAGTCCCCGCGCGGCCCGGCCCAGGATGGTGGCGGGCTGCTCCTGGTAGCGGAAGCTCAACAGGTCGCGCCGCCGCAGCCATTCGAGGTCGACCAGGTCGGCACTGCCGTTGACCTGGTCGTCGGTGACGAAGGTGGGGGCGTCCTGCCACCACAGCACGTCGATGCGGGAGAGCAGGTAGATCCGGACCAGCGCGGTGAGGTCACGCGCCGAGGTGCGCTCGTTCGGCTGGTAGCGCGCCATCTCCAGCAGCAGCGTCTCGCGCGCGCCGATCAGCCCCTGCGGGGTGGCGTCGAGCACCGCGGCGAGCGCCGGTTCACGCAGCCGCTCGTCGATGAGCACCTGGCGGGCCCGGGTGCTGGCCGCGTCGGCCAGGGCGCCCACCTCGACCAGCAGGTCGGCGACGGCCTCCCGGTAGGCGGCGAGATCCGGGGCGGTGGCGGGGAGGCGACGGGGCGCGGTGCCGGAGGGCCGCCGACGAGCCGGGGCGGTGGGCGACACGGACGGACGGGGTTGCTGTCCCGGACTACGGCTGGGCACTCGCATGACGGGGGTCCCTTCTCCGGTCACGACTGTTGGTAGTTCGCCCTGAACACACCGTAATCATCGGGACGGGAATGGACCGAACAATCCTCCTATCTGCCTCGAAGGGAGCGGCGGGGCCGAGGCGGCGGCAGGTGCGTCGCGGGGTGACGAACCCGCCGCCGGTGGCCGACGGCGACGATCAACCGCCGTCCGCCGGCACCAGGCCCTGCACCTCGGCGTACGACGGCAGCTCCGGCGGCGCCGTGGACCCGGCGGCGCGGACCGCGTCGGCGGCGGCCACGGCGGCGGCCAGCGCGGCCCGGAACAGCAGCGAGCCGGTGCTGACCCGGGCCACGCCGACCCGGCCCAGCTCGTCCGGCCCCGGCCCGCCCGGTTGGTACAGCGCGTTCAGCGGCGCGTCGATCCGTTCGGTCAGCATGCGCAGTGTCGGTAGATCGACGACGCCGGGCACGAAGATCCCGTCGGCGCCGGCGGCCCGGTAGGCACGGGCGCGGGCCAGGGTCTGCGGCAGCGGGTCGGTCACGCCGAGCCACCAGGTGTCCGTGCGGGCGTTGACGAACAGGTCCGGCACCGCCGCCTTCACCGCCGCGATCTTGTCGGCGGTGCACTCCGGATCGGCGAGGGTGCCGTCGGCGCGCCCGTCCTCCAGGTTGATCCCGACGGCGCCGAGCCCGGCCAGCTCCGCCACGTACCCGGCGACCGTTGCCGGATCGTCGGCGAACCCGGCCTCCACGTCGACGGTGAGCAGCACCGGAAGCCGGGCCAGCCGGCGGGCCAGGGCCAGCGTCTCCGCGCCGGTGGCCGCCGCTCCGTCGGGTCGGCCGGCGGCGGCGGCCACCCCGAGGCTGGTGGTGCCGATCGCCGGATGACCGCGCGCGGCGAGCGCCGCCGCCGAGGCGTGGTCCCAGGCGTTCGGCAGCAGCAGGGGACGGCCGGTGTGGTGCAGGGCGCGGAACGCCGCACGGCGGTCGGTCATCGGACGCTCACCTCCAGGGTCGCCGGAACTCGTAGGGTCGGGTGCGGCGCGTGGCGCAGCGCCGCGTCGGTGCGCAGGCACCGCTCGCGCAGCACGTCGAACACCCCGGTGGCGAGGGCCAGGGCGTGCCGGTCGCCGGGGCAGCCGCGCTCCCCCGCGCCGAAGGTGAGCAGCCCGGCGCCGGGCCGGCCGGGCCGGAACGCGGCCGGCTCGGCGAACGCCTCCGGGTCGCGGTTCGCGGCGTCGAACCGGAGCAGCACCGGGCTGCCCGGCGGCAGGTCCCGGCCGCCCAGCCGCGCCACGGCGACGGTGACCCGTCGGGTGGCCCGCACCGGCGGGTCGAGTCGCAACACCTCGGCCAGCAGGTCGGCGGTACCCACCCCGGCGAGCGGCGGGACGCCGGACGCGCGGCGGTCGGGCGTGGCGAGCAGGTGGTGAGCGGCGGCGCCGATCAGGCCGGCGGTCGCGTCGCACGCCTGGACCAGCAGGCCGATCAGGTTCGCCCGCACCTCCGGCCCGGCCGGCGGCGACAGGGCCAGGAGCGTCGCCACCGCACGGTCGGCCCGCCGGACCAGCGTCGCGTCAGCCCCCGGGTGGTACGCGGCGGCGACGGCCCCGACCGCCGTCCCGGCAGCGACCGGATCGGAGAAGCCGAGCCGCCCGGCCAGGATCCGCAGCGGCACCGGTCGGGCCAGGTCGCGCATGACGTCGAGGTGCTCACCGGCGCGATCCAGGGCGCCGGCCGTCCGGCGGGTCGCCTCCTGCCGCAGCTCGTCCGGGTCCAGCGCGGACAGCGCGGTCACCCCGATCACCCTGCGCTCGGTGTGCCGCTCGGGCGGGCTGAACCGGCTGACCGTGCCGCGCAGCCAGGCGAGGGTGCCGGGCGCTCCGGTGTCCACGGCCGGCACCCGGAAGGCCGGGTCGGTCAGCGCCGTCCGGACGTCGGCGTGCCGGGTGACCCACCACGCGCCGCCGATCTCGAACGTGGGTGGCCCGCAGGCCGGCACACCGGCTGCGGGCGGGACAACAGGCCAGGCATCAGTCACCGCCTGACCGTAGGACGCCGACCCTTCGCCCCTCACCGAACTGTTCCACCGCGCCGCACCCCGCCCCGCCGCACGCACGCCCCGCGCGCGCCCGCCACGCTGGGCGGCCATGATCACGCTCGATCATGGATGTCGTGGCCTCCACGCCGGGGGACGCCACGACATCCATGATGTTGCGTCTGACCCCGCGACCCAGGGATCAGGCGCGGCCGCCGGTGAGCTGCGGCGCCGGGGTGGGCGCGAGGACGTGTTCGGGAACGGCCAGGGTCTCGGCCAGGGCGGACCGGCCGGTCGGGGTGAGGCGGACGGCTCGACCGGTCGCCCGCGTGGTCCAGCCCAGCTCGGTGAAGCGACGGCAGAGCGCCGCGCCGAGCGCCCCGGCCAGGTGCGGCCGGCGCTCCGTCCAGTCCAGGCAGTCGCGGACCACCGGGCGGCGGGCGGTACGCAGCACGTCCACCGGCACGCCCAGCCCGGCCGCCCACGCCCACCCCTCGGGGGTCAGCGTCAGCCCGCTGGCCCGGTCCAGCCGCCCGTCGGCGAGCAGCGCGTCGTACATCAGCACGCCGAGGCGCCCGGCGAGGTGGTCGTAGCAGGTCCGGGCGTACGCCAGCGCGGCGCCGGCGGTGGTCGCCCGCAGCGACCCGGTCGGCGCGGGCGGGGCCGGCGCGTGCCCGGCCAGGCTCTCGATCAGCTGGGCCACCGCCGGCCCGGCCAGCCGCAGGTAGCGGTGCCGGCCCTGGCGCTCCTCGACGAGCAGCCCACCCCGCACGAGGCGGGTGAGGTGGTCGCTCGCGGTCGACGGAGCGACCCCGGCCCGCCGGGCCAGCTCCCCGGCGGTCCAGGCCCGGCCGTCGAGCAGCGCGAGGCAGATGCCGGCCCGGGTGCCGTCGGCCAGCAGAGCGGCCAGCTCGGCCATGCCCCGGCCCTCGGTGACAGCGTTCATCGCCCCATCATCGCCCCTTGGCATCCCCGGGCCGGGTCCGGGCGTCGGCGCGCCCGGTGGGCCGAACGGCACCGTCAGGGGCCGACGACCAGGCGTGCGGGGACGGGAGCGGCGCGAGGGACGTGGTCAGGTGACGTGTTGCAGCACCGGAACGATCCGGAAGTCGACGGTGGCCTGGTCGATGGTCGCGTGCACCGGGGAGTCCACCATCTCGGTCATGATCCCCGCGGCGCTGCGCCGGCCGTCGCTGGCGGAGTCCCACGCCACGATGTCGGTGATCAGGCCGTCGTCGTCCTCGGTGATGCGACGCCAGCGGAACCCGGGCTGACGCCGCAGGTAGGTGTTGATGTCCTCGTTGGCGGCGACGAAGTCGGCCCCGGTGAGGCCGGTGACGAGCCGGAACGTCGTCATTTCGAGCGCTTCGCTCATGGTCGTACCCCTTGTCGTGGTCGGTCAGGCCTGCGCGGTGGACCGCATGATGATCTCGTTGATGTCGACGGTGTCGGGTTGCGCGATCGCGGAGGCGATGGCGTCGGCGACCGCGGCGGCCGGCATGCCGAGTTCCTCGGACGCGGCGCGGGCTGCGGACTGGATCTGCGGGTCGCCGCCGTGTTCGGTGAGTTCCGAGTGCGTGTAGCCGGGGCTCACGAGCGTCACCCGTACGTCCTGCTCTCCTGGCGCAGTCCCTCGGTGAGCGCCCGGACCGCGTACTTGGTGGCGCAGTAGATCGCGGCGGTCGGGTCGACACGGTAGGCGGCGGAGGAGCCGATGTTGATGATGTGGCCCGTGCCGCGGGCCCGCATGAGCGGCAGGGCGGCCGCGACACCGTGCAGCGTGCCGCGCAGGTTCACGTCGATCATCTGCTCCCACTCGTCGGTCCGCAGCGCGTCGAGCGTGGACAGGGCCATCACGCCGGCGTTGTTGATCAGCACGTCGATGCGGCCGTACCGGTCGTGGGCGCCGGTGACGAAGGCGTTCACGCTGTCCCGGCTGGTCACGTCGAGTTGGTGGTACTCGGCCGTGCCGCCTGCGAGGCGCAGTTCGGCGACGAGTGCGGAGAGTCGGTCGACGCGCCGGGCGCCGAGCACGACGTGATGGCCGTCGGCGGCCAGTCGGCGGGCCGTGGCCGCACCGATGCCGCTGCTCGCGCCGGTGATAAGAACGATCTTGGAGTCCGGGCTGGTCATTGCTGCTCCTGGTCCGGTTGGTGCCTGGTGTGCCCAACCATCCTGCTGGCGTGGGGGCCCGGGAAGGGCGCGCTTTCCTGGTACCGGCGCACCCAGGTACGACGCGGTCCCGGCCCGCGCCGGTTGGCCAGCGCCCGCGGGACGCCGAGGGCACGGCAGCGGGCGACTGCCAGGGAGCACCGCACCCTGGCAGGCCCCGGAGCAGGGTTTTAGGCTGGTGGAATGCCCGCTACCGACAACCGTCTCGGCGCGTACCTGCGAGCCCAGCGCGCCCGAGTCGACCCTCGGGATGTCGGGCTGCGCGGCGGCGGCGACCGCCGGGTGGCGGGGTTGCGCCGCGAGGAGATCGCGGTGCTGGCCGGTGTGAGCGTCGACTACTACGCGCGCCTGGAACAGGGCCGGGAACGCAACCCGTCCCCACAGGTGCTCGACGCGATCGGGCGGGCCCTGCGTCTCACCCCGGACGCGCGCGGCCACCTCTTCCGTGTCGCCGGGCTCAACCCCGCACTGGGCCCGGGCAGCTCCCGCGCCTCGGTCCACCCCGAGCTGCTGCGGTTGCTGGACGCCTTCCCCACCTCCGCCGCCTACGTGCTCAGTCCGGCGTTCGACGTGCTGGCCACCAACGGTGTCGCGGCGGCGCTGCTGTCCCCGTTCGCGGGCACCGCCAACATGGTCCGGGTGCTGTTCCAGCACCCGGAGGCGCGCAGCGTGTTCCCGGACTGGCCGACCCTCACGGAGAATGTCGTGCACGCCATGCGGCTCAACGCCGGCCTGTTTCCGGACGACGAGCAGATCCGGGCGCTCGTGGCCGACCTGCGGCAGGCCTCACCCGAATTCCGCTCGCTCTGGGACGACCAGACGGTGGGCGGCCTGACCCGCATGTTCAAGGTCGTGCACCACCCGGACGCCGGGCGGATCGAGCTGACCTACCAGACCTTCGACGTCCGCGACGCGCCAGGTCAGCAACTGCTGGTCGGTACGCCGGCGCCGGGCGGTCGCAGCGCGGAGGCCCTCGCCTACCTGGCCGCCGTGCACGCCTCGGACTGAACCACTCTGCGGCACGGCCCGCTCTTTACAACGTTGTATCCATCGTTGTAGAAACGGGGGCACGCACCGAACCATGTCGACACACCGCCCACTCCCCCGAGGCAGGTCCACATGCGACACCTCCGCCGCGGCGGCGCGCTCGCCGCCGCGCTCGGTCTGATCCTGGCCGCGACCGCACCCGTACCCGCGGCCAGCGCCGACAGCCCGACCCGCTACCGCAATCCGATCTCCGCCGCCGTCGGCGACACCTTCGCCGACCCGGTGATCGTCCGCGGCGACGACGGCTTCTGGTACGCCTACGGCACCACGGACCCGCTGCGCGAGGGCGAGCACGAGTTCCACCGGGTGCCCACCGCCCGCTCGGCCGACCTGGTCGACTGGACGTACGTGGGTGACGCGTTCGGCCCCGACCAGCGCCCACCGTACGCAGCGGCCGGGGCGGCGTTCTGGGCCCCGGATGTGCGCCGTCTCGGCGACCGCTGGGTCATGTACGTGACGGTCACCGACACCACCGTCTCCACCGAGGGCAGTGACTACGCCATCGGCGCGGCCACCGCGCCCAGCCCGACGGGACCGTGGACCTTCGCCGCCGAGCCCGTCGTCGCCCCGCGTCCCGGCGGTGGTGGTGGCTACCTGTGGACCATCGACCCCAGCCAGTTCACCGACGTCGACGGTCGCAGCTACCTCTACCACGGCAGCTACTACGGCGGCATCTCGGTCACCGAGCTCAGCCCGGACGGGCTGACCGCGGTCGGCACACCGACCCTGGTGGCCATCGACAACAAGTTCGAGGGCAGCTACGTGCTGCGCCACGACGGCTGGTACTACCTCTTCGCCTCCACCGCGAACTGCTGCGCCGGCCCGGCCACCGGCTACTCCGTCCAGGTGGGACGCGCGCGCAGCCCGCGCGGCCCGTTCACCGACCGCGACGGCGTGGCGCTGACCGCGTCCCGGGCCGGCGGCACGCCGGTGCTCACCCAGAACGGCAACCGGTGGATCGGCACCGGACACAACGGCTTCCTCACCGACCTGTCCGGCCAGGACTGGATCGTCTACCACGCGATCGACCGCGCCGACCCGTACCTGGACGAGCCGTTCGGCATCAACGAACGCCCGATGCTGCTGGACCGGCTGGACTGGATCGACGGCTGGCCGACGGTGAACGCCGGCGCCGGCCCGTCCGAGGGCAACCGGCCCGCGCCGGTGACCACCGGCCGGATCGACGACCGGTTCGACACCGCCAGCCTGGCCGGTTGGCGACGTGCCGCCGGCGAATGGCGGGCCACCGAGGGCCAGCTCACCGGCAGCGGCGCGCTGACCAGCCGTACCACCATCGGCGGGGACGTCCGGGCGGAGGCCGACCTGCGGCTGACCGGCGCGACCACCGCCGGGATCACCCTCGGCGACCGGGTCGAGGTCCGGGTGGACGCGGCCGGCGGCCGGCTGGTGGCCCGTGACGGCGACCGGCGCGCGACCGCGCCGCTGCCCGCCGGGATCGACCTGGCCGACCGGCACAACCTGGCCATCGAGGTACGGGGGCGGCAGCTCGTCGCCGAGCTGAGCCCGGCCCGGCTCGGTGACCAGCTCGCCGTGGTGTCGCTGCGGCTGGACCGCCCGGTCGCCGGTCGACCGGGACTGGCCGCCAGCGGCGGCCCGGTCGTGTTCGACAACGTCAGCGTGGCCCGGCTGTACGAGCCGGCTCGACGGGCCGTGCCCGAGCCCCGGGTCGGCGCGCCGCTGCGGGCGTACTCCGACGAGTTCGCCGACGGGCTGGACGGCGACTGGCAGTGGGTGCGCGAGGACCCGGCGGCCACCGTCGGCGGCGGCGCGCTGCGCTGGCCGGTGCAGGCCGCCGACCTCACCGGCACCGGCAACACCGCCGGGGTGCTGCTGCGTGACGCGCCGCGCGGCGACTACGTGGTGGAGACGAAGGTGACGCTGAACCTGGGCGAGGAGACGGTCCGCAACTACCAGCAGGCCGGGCTGGTCGCGTACGTGGACGACGACCGGTTCGCCCGGCTGGCCCAGGTGGCGATCTGGAACACCCGGCAGGTGGAGTACGGCTACGAGCTGCCCTTCGCCGGCCAGCCGGTGTACGGCGGCAGCATCGTCGGCACCCCGGCCACCACCACCTGGCTGCGGCTGGCGCACCACGTCGACCCGGTCTCCGGTGAGCACGAGTTCCGGGCCGGTTCCAGCCGGGACGGGCGTACCTGGACGTGGGGTGCGGTGTGGACCTTCCCGGCCGACCCCACCCCGCGGATCGGGCTGGTCGCGCACGGCGGCGCAGAGCCTCCGGTCACCGCCGAGTTCGACTACCTGCGTTTCTACCGCTGACGCAGCTGTGTTCTGGACGGCCCGGTGTGCGGCACCCGGGCCGTCCAGCCCGGCGGCGCCGGCGCCGGCGTGCGACCCCGGCCGTCATCGGAGTCGTCGCGGTCAGCCGAGCGGCTCACCGCCGGGCGAGCGCGAGCCGTACGCCGGGCCGAACACCACCAGCAGGGCCAGGTCCTCGGTCACCTCGTCGAACCGGTGCTCCTCGCCCGCCGGCACGAAGATGACCGAACCGGGGCCGACCTCTGCCGCACCGTCCGGCGTCACGATCCGGGCCCGGCCTGCGGTGACCACGTAGATCTCATCCTCGGTGTGCGGGCTCTGATCGTCGACGCCACCGGCGGGAATGCAGTACGTCCCCACCGAGAGGTCCGGCACCCTCAGGTGCTCCACCCAGTCGTTGGCCGCCCCCGAGGGGGACGTCCACACCCCGGCGCCTTCGATGATCTGCATGGCGGGAGCCTAGTCAACGTCATGCGCGACGGGGGGAGCCGGAGCCAGCGGTCAGCGGTGTCACGGTGCGGTCCGTGCCGTCGTAGCTCCGTGCCTGCACGAACTCGCCGGTCGGTCGCTGACCACCGGCCACCGCACGGGCCAGCCGCAGGTCCGCGTCGCGGAACCGCAGCGCCAGACTCAGGTGCGGCACCCACGCGCCCGGGGCGTGCCAGGGCCGGTGCCCGTCCGCGTCGGCGAGGACGCCCCACACGGCGGCGTGCAGCGCGGTCAGCGCCGGCGCGGGTCGCACGAGCCAGACCAACGGGGCACTGCCGTCGAGGACGACGATGCGGTCGAGCGTGACCGGCGCCGGCAGTGCCGCGTCGAACAGCTCGATCAGGCGGTGCTCGGCCCCGGGCGGGAACTCATCCACCACGGCGAGGGTCAGGTGCGGCCGGTTGGTCGGGTGGGTGTTGCGGGCCAGGCTGGGCAGCCCCGCCGCGGCCAACCGGTCCCAGGCGGACCGGACCGCGCCGTCCAACCCGGCCGAGCAGACCAGTTCCACGGTACGCACCGACCCACGCTAGCAAGCTCCTACTGCCCGAATCGGTCGCCAACCTGATCACCCAGAGGGTCGGCCCGGTCAGAGCCAGCCGTTGTCGCGGGCGGTGCGCACGGCCTCGGCCCGGTCGGCGGCACCGAGCTTCTGCACGGCGGCGGACAGGTGGTTGCGGACGGTGCCGGTGGACAGGTGCACCCGGCGGGCGATCACCGCCACCGGGGCGCCGAACTCGGCCAGCCGCAGCGTCTCCAGTTCGCGAGGCGTCAACGGGCACGCGGGCAGGGTCAGCGCCTCGGCGGCCAGCGACGGGTCGACGTACCGGCCGCCGGCGTGCACCCGCCGGATCACGTCGGCGAGCGCGCCGCCCGGCGAGCCCTTGGGCACGAAGCCCCGCGCGCCGGCGGTCAACGCCTGGCGCAGGTGCCCCGGGCGGCCGTGCCCGGTCAGCACGACCACCGCGCACTCAGGACGGACACGGGTCAGTTCGGCGGCCACCGCGATGCCGTCCAGGCCGGGCATCTCCAGGTCCACCACGGCCACGTCCGGGCGGTGCGCGAGCGTCGCGGTGACCGCCGAGGGCCCGTCGGAGGCCTGGGCCACCACGTCGATGTCCGCTTCCAGGCCGAGCAGGGCGGCGACCGCCACCCGGATCAGATCCTCGTCGTCGGCGAGCAGGACGCGGATCACGACGGCACCGGCACGGTGACCTCAAGGGTGAACACCTCGTCCTGGCGGCGTACCCGCAGCTCTCCGCCGACCGCGGCGAGCCGGTCGGCCAGGCCACGCAGGCCGTGGCTGTGCTCGTCCGGGCCCCGGTCGTCGGCGCCGTCGTTGGCGACCGTCATCCTGATCGCGTTCCCCTCCCGCTCGATGCGGATCCGGCACCAGTCAGCCTGGCTGTGCCGCAACACGTTGGTGCCCGCCTCGCGCAACACCGCGGCCAGTTCGGTGGCGGCCGGCTGCGGCACCTCGGCTGGTGGCGTCGGCACCGAGCAGCGCACGCCGCAGGAGCGCAGCACCCCCGCCACGGCGGCCACCTGCTCACCGAGGTCGACCGCGCGGTAGCCGCGCACGGTCTCGCGGACCTCGGTCAGCGCGGACGCGGCGAGCCGCTGCACCTCGGCGGCCTCCCGGCCGGCCCGCTCCGCGTCGACCGGCGCCAGCCGGGCGGCGAGTTCGGCTTTCAACGCGATCACGGTGAGGCTGTGCCCCAGCACGTCGTGCACGTCGCGGGCGAACCGCAGCCGCTCCTCGGCAGCGGCCAGTTGAGCCTGGGCGGCCTGACCCTGCCGGGCCTCCACGAGCAGACCCCAGAACCAGACCTGCAACCAGTTGACCGCCGCCACGGCGGCACCGATCCCACCGGTCACCGCCAGGTACCGGCCCACCGAGCCGTCGGTCCACCACGCCACGCCCGCCGACACGAGCAGGGTGCCGACGGTGACCGCCACCGCAGCCGGGAGGCCGACCAGCAGCGGAGCCATCCCCATCAGGGCGGCGCCGATCCACGCCCAGGTCGGCCAGGCACCGGCCGCGACCGGGGCGACCAACGGCACGGTCAGGGCGGCCACGACGGCCAGACCGACCTGCGCGCGGCGTCGCCACCGTTGTGCGAGCCACGGGGTGACCGCGGCGTACAGCACGGCGGTCTGGGCGGCCGCGAAGGCGCAGATGCCGACCGCGCCGAGCGCGACGCGGCCGGTGTCCGCCTCCCGGGTCAGGCCCACCGCGGGCAGCAGCACGGTCGCCCACACACCGGTGGCCAGCGACAGCAGTGTCGCCTGCCGAGCCCGGCGCAGCCGGCGGTCCGCCCGGGGGATCACCGCCTCGCTCGCCACGCGTCGATCCTAGGACCGCCGGACGCACGGTCCACCCGTGCGAGTTGTCACGGTCGGACCGTGCGATCCGCACGGAATTCCGGTGACGGACGAGCCTGCCCACCGCGCCGGAACGCCGGCAGGGTCAACGGCATGAAGAAGACACCGATGTACGCGGACACCGCCGCCTCCGTACCGTCGCCCGGGCCACTGCCGACCGACCACCTGGCGCCCGCGGACGCCGCGTCGCCGGGGCCGGTGCTTGCGCCCGCAACGCGGCCCGACGCGACACCGACCGGCTCCACGCGCCGGCTGTTGTGGCACCTCGGCGAGATGGCGCTCGCGATGATCGCCGGGATGGTGCTGCTCGGGCCGCTGTGGGAGATGGCCGGTGCCCCGGTGGGGCTCGCCGGGGCGCTGGCCCGCCCGGACGTGGCCGCGCTGGTGATGGCCACGAACATGACCGTCGGGATGACGGTGTGGATGCGCTACCGGGCGCACCACTGGCGTGGGGTGGTCGAGATGGCCGCCGCGATGTACGTGCCGTTCCTGCTGCTGCTCGTACCGTTCTGGGCCGGTGTGCTGGGCGGGGACGCGCTGCTGCTCGGCGGTCATCTGCTGATGGTCCCGGCGATGGTGCTGGTGGCGGTGCGGCACCGGCACGAGTCACCGGCGGTGATCCGCCGGCATCCGGCCGTGGTGGCGCTCACCCGCCGCTGGCCGACGGCTTTGGCGCTGCTGCTGACCGTGGACATGTGGGTGGACCCGGGCGTACTCAGCCCGTGGACGATGCTGGTGCTGCCCGGCGGCTACCTGCTGATCGGCGCGCTCCGCGGGACGTTGCGCGGGCCGGGCGTGCTCGCCACCCAACTCGTCGGTCTGGTCATCTGGGTCGCCCTGACGCTGGTGGCGGTCGCGAGCGGTGGACGGACCGCCGCGTGGTTGGTGGCGCTCGGGTGGCTGGCGCACGCCGGCTGGGACGTGGCGCACCACCGCACCCGCCGGGTGGTGCCGCGCGGCTACGCCGAGTTCTGCGTAGTGCTCGACGTGGCCCTCGCCGCGGTGATGATCGTGGCGATCCTGAGCAGCGGCGACTGACCCGGGTGTGCTCTTGTGCCGGTCGCCGCAGCGGGCCGGACGGCGTGATGAAAGGCTTGGCACATGAGTTCCGCACCTGCACAGCACGACGCACCGACCGACACCACCCCCGACGGCACCGACGAGGCGCACGCCTTCACGGAACTCGGGCTGCGCGCCGAACTGCTGGGCGCCCTGGCCGCCCTCGGTTACGAGGAGCCGACCCCCATCCAGCGGGAGGCCATCCCGCCGCTGCTCGACGGCCGGGACCTGCTCGGTCAGGCCGCCACCGGCACGGGCAAGACGGCGGCGTTCGCGCTGCCGTTGCTGCACCGGATGGTGGCGCACCGCGACGGCGGAGACCCGGTGGCGCTGGTGCTGGTGCCGACGCGGGAGCTGGCGGTGCAGGTGTCCGAGGCGTTCCACCGCTACGGCAAGGACCTGGGCGCGCGGGTGCTGCCGATCTACGGTGGGCAGCCGATCGGGCGGCAGCTGCGGGCACTGGACAGCGGGGTGGACGTGGTGGTGGCCACCCCGGGGCGGGCCCTCGACCACATCGCCCGGGGGACGCTGCGGCTGGGCGGGCTGGCCACGGTGGTGCTCGACGAGGCGGACGAGATGCTCGACATGGGCTTCGCCGAGGACATCGAGGCGATCCTTGAGCACGCGCCGGCGCAGCGCCAGACGGTGCTCTTCTCGGCCACGATGCCGTCCCGGATCGACGGGATGGCCCGCCAGCACCTGCGTGAGCCGGTGCGGATCGAGATCGGCCGGGAGCAGCAGGTCGCCGGCGCGGCGCCCCGGGTGCGGCAGAGCGCGTACATCGTGACGCGGGCGCACAAGCCGGCCGCGCTGGGCCGCGTGCTGGACGTGGAGTCGCCCACCGCGGCGATCGTGTTCTGCCGGAGCCGGGAGGAGGTGGACCGGCTGACCGAGACGATGAACGGCCGGGGCTACCGCTCCGAGGCGCTGCACGGCGGGATGAGCCAGGAGCAGCGCGACCGGGTGATGGGGCGGCTGCGGGCCGGCACCGCGGACCTGCTGGTCGCCACCGACGTGGCGGCCCGCGGGCTGGACGTCGAGCAGCTCACCCACGTCGTCAACTACGACGTGCCGTCGGCGCCCGAGTCGTACGTGCACCGGATCGGCCGGGTGGGCCGGGCCGGGCGGGAGGGCGTGGCGATCACCCTCGCCGAGCCGCGTGAGCACCGGATGCTCAAGACCATCGAGCGGGTGACCGGCCAGCGGATCACCATCGACAAGATCCCCACCGTGGCCGACATGCGCACCCGCCGGCTGGAGCTGACCCAGGCGGCGCTGCGCGAGAGCCTGCTGGAGGACGACCTCGACCCGTACCGGGTCATCGTGGAGACGCTGACCGACGAGTTCGACCTGATGGAGGTCGCCCTCGCCGCCGTGAAGCTGGCCCACGAGGTGACCTCACCGGGCTCGGATGACGAGGAGGAGATCCCGCAGGCGCCGGTGCGCGGCCCGCGCGAGGGTCGACCGGAGTCCGGTGGCCGGGGCGGTGACCGGCGCGGCGGCGGTCGGCCACGGATGGGCGGCAACACCGTCCAGGTCTTCGTCGGGCTGGGCCGGCGCGCCGGGGTGCGCCCGCAGGACCTGGTCGGCGCGATCACCGGGGAGACCGGGATCCGTGGCCGGGACATCGGCTCGATCGAGATCGCCGACCGGTTCTCGCTGGTGGAGGTGCCGCAGGGCGTGGCCGACGAGGTGATTTCGGGGTTGCGCTCCAGCACGATCAAGGGCCGCAAGGCCACCGTGCGCCGCGACCGCGGCGGCGACGAGCGCTGAGCGCGCCCCCGGCGACCGCCGGGGTACGACGGTCGCCGGCGCGATGGATCAGAAGGAGTACGGACCGAAGCGGCCCCACGCCACCACGGCGGCGAGCACGAGCAGCACCGCGCAGGTGATCGCGCCCTGGATCTCCATGCGCCGCCGCTCCTGCGTGTCCTGCTGCCTCATGTCGCGCAGGTGCACGAGGATGCCGCCGATCATGACGATGACCAGCCCGACGGCGGCGAGGGGGGTGAGCACGGTGGCGATGCCGGTGAGCGGGGGCAGCACCAGCCCGATGGCGGCCAGCAGCTCGACGGCGCCGAGCAACTTGACCTGGGTCGGCGGGACCGGGTCCACCCACCGCATCAGCTCGCGCAGCTTGTCCTTGGGCTGGGTCAGCTTGGCCGCGCCGGCGCCGGCAAAGACGACAGCGAGCAGGATCTGGATGATCCAGAGCACCACGTTCACGGGGGTTCCTCCAGGGGACGCCTCGCGGCGGAGAGGTAGTTGAGGATTCAAGCGAGACAGTAGACCCTGGCGCGTACGCGAAGGACCCCCGCCGTCGGAGCGACGGCGGGGGTCCTTGCGGTTGGAGCGTCAGACGGTGAAGAGCGCCGGACCGTCCAGCGCCGGGACGTCGGCCGGGCGCAGCGCCAGGGCGAGCACGTCGGCCACGTCGGCCAGGGTGTGCACGGTCAGCGCCTCGCGCACCTCGGTCGGCAGGTCGTCCAGGTCCGGCTCGTTGCGCGCCGGGATGATCACCTCGGTGAGACCGGCCCGGTGCGCGGCGAGCAGCTTCTGCTTCACCCCGCCGATCGGCAGCACCCGACCGGAGAGCGTCACCTCACCGGTCATCCCGAACTCGGGACGCACCGGACGGCCGGTGACCAGCGACGCCAGGGCCGTGACCATGGTGATGCCGGCGCTCGGGCCGTCCTTGGGCACCGCGCCCGCCGGGAAGTGGACGTGGATCCGCCGTCCCGCCAGGGCGTTCGGGTCGATGCCGAACCGACGCCCGTTGGAGCGCAGGTAGGAGAGCGCGATGTGCGCCGACTCCTTCATCACGTCACCGAGCTGGCCGGTCAGGGTCAGCCCCGGCTCGCCCTCCATGCTGGTCGCCTCGATGAAGAGCACGTCCCCACCGGCGCCGGTGACGGCGAGGCCGGTCGCCACGCCGGGCACCGCGGTGCGCTCGGCCGACTCCGGGGTGAACTTCGGCCGCCCCAGGTAGCCGGCGAGGTTGTCGGTGTCGACGCGTACCGGCGACGGGTCGGTCGCCAAGGTCACCGCCACCTTGCGCAGGATCTTGGCCAGGCCGCGTTCGAGCTGCCGGACGCCGGCCTCCCGGGTGTACTCCCCGGCGATCAGCGCCAACGCCTCGTCGGCGATCTCCACCTCGTCGGCGGTCAGCCCGGCCCGCTCCCGCTGCCGGGGCAGCAGGTGGTCCCGGGCGATGGCGACCTTCTCGTCCTCGGTGTAGCCGTCCAGCATGACCAGCTCCATCCGGTCCAGCAGCGGGCCGGGGATGGACTCCACCACGTTGGCGGTGGCCAGGAAGAGCACGTCGGACAGGTCCAGGTCGACCTCCAGGTAGTGGTCCCGGAAGGTGTGGTTCTGCGCCGGGTCGAGCACCTCCAGCAGGGCGGCCGCCGGGTCGCCGGCGTAGCCCGCGGCCAGCTTGTCCACCTCGTCGAGGAGCACGACCGGGTTCATCGAGCCGGCCTCGCGCAGCGCGCGGACGATCCGGCCGGGCAGCGCGCCGACGTAGGTGCGCCGGTGACCGCGGATCTCCGCCTCGTCGCGGACGCCGCCGAGCGACACCCGCACGAAGTTGCGCCCGAGCGCCCGCGCCACGGACTCGCCGAGGCTGGTCTTGCCCACCCCGGGAGGACCGGCGAGGGCGAGCACCGCGCCGGAGCCGCGACCGCCGACCACACCGAGGTTGCGCTCGGCCCGCCGGTTGCGCACCGCCAGGTACTCCAGGATGCGGTCCTTCACGTCGGCCAGGCCGGCGTGGTCGGCGTCGAGCACCGCCCGCGCCGCGGCCAGGTCGGTGTTGTCCTGCGTACGCGTGCCCCACGGCATTTCGAGCACGGTGTCCAGCCAGGTGCGGATCCAACCCGCCTCCGGGGAGGCGTCGCTGGCCCGCTCCAGCTTGCCGACCTCGCGCAGGGCCGCCTCGCGGACCTTCTCCGGCAGCTCGGCGGACTCGACCCGGGACCGGTAGTCGGCCGAGCCGTCCGGCTCGTCCTCACCCAGCTCCTTGCGGATCGCGGCGAGCTGCTGGCGGAGCAGGAACTCCCGCTGGGACTTCTCCAGCCCCTCCCGGACGTCGGTGTTGATCTGCTCGGTGACCTCCTGCTCGGCCAGGTGTTCCTTCACCCAGCCGACCAGCAGCTCCAGCCGGGCGGTGACGTCCGGCGCGGCGAGCAGCTCGGTCTTCTGCTCCAGGCTCAGCCAGGAGACGTAGCCGGCCGAGTCGGCCAGCTCGGACAGGTCGGTCATCCGCTCGATGGCGTCGATGACCTGCCAGGCGCCACGCTGCTGGAGCACCGACGTCATCAGGGCGCGGTACTCGCGGGCGAGCTCGCGGGCCCGACCTGCGGGCGCGGGTTCGGGTAGTTCGGTCGCCTCGACCCAGAGCGCGGCGCCGGGGCCGGGCACGCCGGAGCCGATCCGGGCACGGGACAGGCCACGGACGACCGCGGCCGGTTCGCCGTCGGGCAGTCGGCCGACCTTCTCGATGGTGGCGACGGTGCCCACCGGGCCGTACTCGCCGTCGATGCGGGGCACGGCGAGCAGCTTGCGGTCGCCGGTCGCGCGGGCCGCGTCGACCGCGGCCTGGGTTGTCGGGTCGAGGGTCACCGGGATGACCATGCCGGGCAGCAGCACGGTGTCGGTCAGGGGAAGTACCGGAAGAGTTGCCATCGAACACCTGCTATCGCGTTGACTTGAGCGTGTCTCACTCAAGTAACAAAGCGTTCCCCTTGTTCCGGGCTGTGACCCAGACCACTGCCCGGCTCCGGGCGACGAACGGGAAACAGCAGCTCCCGCGCCAGCCGGCGGCCACCGGCCACCGCCACGGCGAGCGGAATCGCCAGGCTGATCACGCCCAGGGCGACCACGACCCGGCCGGGCAGCCCGGCGGCCGCGGCCAGCAGGGTCAGCCCGGCGAAGACCACCAGCTTCACCCGGGTACGGACCACGGAGACCAACCCGGCCTCGCGGGTGGGTGCGGCGACGGACGACATCGTTACTCCTTGGGGTACGGGCGGGCGGGTCGGCGTCAGGTGGCGTCGTCGTCGCGCAGGTCGTCGGCCAGGTCCGGGTTGGTGCCGTAGAGGCGGGGGTCGCCGGGTGCGAGCACCGGTTCGGGGGCGTGGGCTCGGGGGCTGTGGTCGTAGGTGAATTCGCCCTTGCCGTCCGGCGTGGGGCCGGAGGCCCAGCGGCCTTCGGCGGCGTCCTGGCCGGGGGAGAAGTCGAGGTAGGTGTAGCTGAACTCCTTGGTGAACTCCTTGGAGTCGGTGAAGGCGTCGGGCACCGGCATGTCTTCCAGGCCGTCCTGTTTGAGTTGTTCGATGGCGGCGAGCCACATGTTCTGGTGCATGGTGTCGCGGGCCAGCAGGAAGCGCAGCATCTGTTTGACGCCGGGGTCGTCGGTCATGTTGAACAGTCGGGCGACCTGGAGGCGGCCTTGTGCTTCGGCGGTGGCGTTGAGGTGGAAGTCGGCCATGAGGTTGCCGCTGGCGGTGATGAAGGCGGCGTTCCAGGGCACGCCGTTGCTGTCGGTGGGTAGGGCGCCGCCGCCGCCGTGGATGAAGTGTGCGGGGTTGGAGCCGCCGTAGACGGCGGCGACCATGGGGTTGTCGTCGGCGGCTTCCTGCAGGGACAGGGGGGCGTTCTCCAGCAGGCGGGTGATCATGGTGGCGATCATTTCGACGTGGCCCATCTCCTCGGTGCCGACGTCCAGGAGCAGGTCCTTGTACTTGCCGGGCAGTCGGCAGTTCCAGCCCTGGTAGAGGTACTGGTTGGCGACGGTCATCTCGCCCCACTTGCCGCCCAGGATCTCCTGCAACCGGCGGGCGAACGCCGCGTCCGGGCCGTCCGGCTTCGCCTCGAACTGCAGGTCCTTGATGTGGCCGAACATGGGTCCTCCTCCGTGCCGGGAGCTGGCACGAGGACGATTCCCGCCCCGGTGACCCGGCCGGGCCAACCCGTGTCCCGGTGGGGTCAGCGCACCACGCGGACCACGGGCAGCAGCACCTCCAGCGCCACCCCGCGCGGCCGCAACCGGTGCACCCGCAGCGCTCCCCCGTCCGCCGCCAGCAGCTGTCGCACGATCCAGAGACCGAGGCCGGACATCCCGGCCACCGGCGCCGTGCGGCGCATCGCGGCCAGCAGCGCGTCGTCCACCCGCCCCTCGTCGGTGACCAGGATGCTCAGGCCGGGGCGGCGCAGCGCGGCGTAGAGCCCGACCTGTCCCTGCGCCGGCCCGTGCCGCAGCGCGTTCTCCACGAGATTCACCAGCACCTGCCGGGTCCGACCGGAGGGCACCGGGCAGGCGCAGGCCCACCGGGTGGCCCGGACCCGGCGCCGGTTCGCCGGCACCAGCGCGGCGGCCTCGCGCAGCATCCCGGCCAGCGGCACGGCCGGCTCCGGCTGGGCGGTCGACGCCAGGGCGCCGGTGCCGGCGGCCGCGCCCCGCAGCAGGCTCTGCAGGTGCGCGGCCTGGTCGCGGGCCAGCTCGGTGATCGCCCGCCGGTCCGCGCCGGTCAGCTCCCGGCGCTCGTCGGCCAGCGCACGGGTCAGCGAGGTCAGGGTGCTCACCGGAGTACGGAACTCGTGGCACAGCACGCGCAGCAGCAGCTCCGAGTCGGCGGGCGGAGGCCCCTGGTCGCCGAGTCCGACCTCGGTCCGGCGCAACCCTCGCAACAGGCCCTGCAAACCGTGGCGTGCGCGCATCCACCCGACTCCCCTCGTTCGGTGCGTACCCGCATGATCGGTACCCGCTGGGGAACGGCGCAGACATGCCGGACGGCCCCAGCATCAGACTCGCGGTCGTGGACGACCACCCCCTCTTCGTCCGTGGCCTGGAGCTGCTGCTTCCACTGACCAGTGACGGCCGCGCCGAGGTGGTCGGCTCGACCGGCGACGCCGCCGCGGCGGCCGCCCTGGTCAGCCGTTGCCACCCCGACCTGGCGCTGGTGGACCTGCACATGCCGCCTCCCGGTGGCATCCGGGCGGTGGCCGCGATCCGGCGGACCACCCCGCGGGTCCGGGTGGTCGCGATGTCCGGCTCGACCGACCCGGCACCCGCGCTGGAGGCGCTCCGGGCGGGCGCGGAGGGGTTCCTGCCGAAGACCAGCGAGCCGGAGGAGCTGCTGCCTCCGCTGCTGGCCATCCTCGACGGCTGGGCGGTGCTGCCGGCCGAGCTGCTGCGCGCCGTGCTGCGGCCCTCGCGCGCGGCGCCGGTCGACCTGGACGGCGAGGAGCGCCGTCTGCTGCGGGCGATCGCCGCCGGCCGCAACACCGTCGACATCGCCGAGGAACTGCACGTCTCGGAGCGGACGGTGAAACGCATGACCGCCGCGCTGCTGCGCAAGCTTCGGGTGTCCAACCGGGCGGAGGCCGCCGCCGTCGCCGGACACGCCGGCCTGCTCGGCGAATGAGGCCGGGCCCTTCCGCGATTCAGCTCCCGTTCGCGGTTTTGCGGCACCGGAATCGCGACGCGCCGAAATGAATGGGGCGCATATTGTTGCGGTTTCCCGGGGTGATAGGTCAGACTTTGGACACATCCCGCCACACACAGGGAGTAATCGGCAATGGCGAGAAAAGTAATCACGGTGCTGACCGACGACCTCGACGGTGGGAAGGCCGACCGGACGGTCGAGTTCAGTCTCGACGGCGTGGCCTACACGATCGATGTCTCGGACGAGAATGCGGGCGTCCTGCGCAAGGCGCTGGATCCTTACATCAATGCGGGTCGGCGGATTGGCCGGGGCCCGGTGGAGAACACCCGGACAGTTCGGCGGCCGGGGCGCCCCAGCGGCGCCGGAATGGACCGGGAGCAGAA
Organism: Micromonospora sp. CV4; assembly: GCF_003667455.1. Lineage (NCBI taxonomy): Bacteria > Bacillati > Actinomycetota > Actinomycetes > Micromonosporales > Micromonosporaceae > Micromonospora > Micromonospora sp. CV4. The sequence continues at coordinate 34,219 of NZ_RCVI01000225.1, forward strand.
CCGGGCCATCCGGGAATGGGCCGTCAAGAACGGCTACAAGATTTCCGAGCGGGGCCGGATCCCGGTCGAGGTCGTCGAGGCGTACAAGAACCGCTGAACGTACGACACGAGGACGGGGTCTCGCCGGAAACGGCGCGACCCCGTCGATTCTTGTCGGCCCTCTCCCCCGCCGCCGCCTCCAACAGCGCGCCGGGGTGATGTGCCGCGGCCGGTCACCCGGGCTGTCCGCCCCGGTGACCGGCCGCCGTTCACTCGGCTCGATCTGTTCCGACTCAGTTGACCTCGATACGCACGGCGTCGAACGCCGGGGTCTGGTTGGCCCGTTCCATCATCGGCAGACGGTGCGAGCCGTCACCGGCCCATACCGCGCACTGGGCGGTGCCCGACTCGGGCAGACCCGGAATCTGGATGGTCACCTCGTCCGGCTGGGCACTACCGCGTCCGTCCTCGGTGGCGACGAAGAAGGCGGGCACCTCCTGCGGCTCCGGCGGGGCGGTCAGGCTGTCCAGCATCCGGCAGGCGGTGTGGAAGTGTCCGCGGACCAGACCCTGGTCGTTGAGCAGCGAGCTCTCCACGTAGTACCCGCCCTGACCGGCGGCCAGGAAGCGGTCCCGGATCAGGTTGCGGGTGCTGACCCGCAGGGTGAAGGCCTGGTTCTGGCCGACCTGATCGGGGAACTGGGTGATCAGCAGCGAGGGGTTGTTGGCGGCCGCGCCGACCTCGCCGAACTCGGTGCTCACGCAGCGGTTGCCGGTCTGGAAGCCGTCGTGCGGCTGGAGCTGGCTCTCGTCGCAGTTGTTGGCCAGCACGCCGAGGCCGGCACCCGGAGCGTTGCCGCCACCGTTGTTGCCGCCACCGTTGTTACCGCCACCGTTGTCGCCACCGCCGCTATTACCACCGCCGTTGTCGCCACCGCCGCTGTTACCACCGCCGCTGTCGCCACCGCCGCTGTTGCCGGTCGGCTGCACCTGACACTCGGCGAGCTGCGCGAGACCCTGCGGCCGTGGTCCGGCCCGGTCGATGGCGGTCGTGATCCGGTTCAGCACCGCGCGCCGCTTGGCCGCCAGCGGTTGCAGGATCGAGTTGCGGATGAAGGCTTCGCCCTTGTTGCCCTCGGCGGCCAGCCGGCGGTCGGCCTCGGCGATCTGGGTCTGCAACTGGGCGAGGTTGCGGTCCACCTCGGCGCGGGCCCGGGCCGGCACCTCCGGAAGCTTGGCCGTCACGTCCGGGCAGGCGATGGCCGAGCCGCTGCCGACCGTGCCGTCCTTGCCGTCCTCGCACTCGGGGACCGACTGCTGCCCGTCACCCCAGTGGTTGCGCACCCAGCGACCGTTCTGCCACGTCCGGGTGGTTGAGTCGCCACCATTCGGCGCGGTCGCGCCCGGGCTCGGCTGCACACACTGTCCAGAGGCCGGCCGGGGACTGTTCGGCCGCCGGTCCTGGGCCGACGAAATCTGGGTCACGGCGACTACTCCGCCGAAGACCACGAGCGTGCCGACAACGGCCAGCAGACGCTTGCTCCGCGCGTTGCCGGATGACCGGCGCGCCCGTGTGGACCTGCGCATCGAATTGCTCTCCTTCTCGATCCGGTAGTGGATTCCTGCCCTCGGCGGACCGACGGATGTGAGATGGCACGCCACGGCGGCGACCACCGCGACCTACCCGGTGACGTGTCGATGGCCGACGATGCCCTTTCCGCACCGTCTCCCGCGTCCCGTCGACGCGGATGGGGAGATCCTCTTCATTCGCGCAGGAGTACGGGACGGCGAGCGGGAAGGTTCAACCAACGCACAGGAAATTGCCGCGGTCCGGCGCGAGCCGCGTTGGGAGGGTCGGCTGAGTGCAGCCGGTAACGGATCAGTCGACGCAGAGGTGGTCGAACGCGAAACCGCCGACGAGCTCGTTCCGCCGCCGGCTCAGCGCGACGATCTCGGCGGTGAGCTCGGCGCGCGGCAGCAGCTCCGGGTCGACCGGTTCCGTGACGCGCAGTCGTTCCCCGACGGCGACCGTGGCGAGGTCCTCGGCCAGCCGGGCCGGGTCGATGCCGCAGGAGAAGCGGTGCTCGGTCACCGACACCCGCTCGACCAGACACGCGTCGGGGCGCACCTGCACCCAGCTCCAGCCCTGCGCCGGGCCGTCCGCCCAGCGCACGTGCAGCCCCCGGACGATCGGGTCGGCCAGCCGCCGGGCGACGTACGCCTCGACCGCGGCCGCCCGGGCCAGCGCGCCAAGGTCGTTGACGGGGCCGGTGCGGCCGTCCGGCAGGCGGCCGAGAATGTCCCGGTAGCTGACCGGGGTCGACTCGTCCCCGGCGCCGCCCGCCGCGTAGTCCCGCGCGTCGATCACGTACTCCACGAGGCGCCTGCCGTGCTCGGCCGGCCGCAGGGTTGGCGACCCGATCCGCAGCACGGGCAGCCCGACCGCCGCGCTCACCGCGTCCTTGAGCCGCTCGGCCCGCTGCTGCGCGGAGCCGGCCGGCGAGACCGGGCCGATCTCCACGGCGACGATCGGTCGACCGGTGTCGGCGGCGCAGATCACGAAGTCGAAGGCGGCCCGGCTGGCCGAGGTCCACTGACTGCCGGTCACACCGGGCGGACGCCCCTGGACCAGCTCGCTGAGCCGGCGCGCCGGGTACACGCGGTGACCGGCGCGGGTGAGCAGGGTGTCCCGCGCACCGTCGGCGGGCAACGCCCGCAGCCAGCCACGGTCGTCGCTGACGGTGCTCGTCATCTGCCTGATCCATCCGCCGGTCGGTCGCGCCGGGCCGAGTCTAGGCGGTCGATCATGGTGTGCGCCTCGGCGGTGCGGCCGGGACGGTCCGACCGGCCGGACCGGCGGTTACTCGGCGGCGCCCATCACCAGACCCTCGATCGTGTGCTTCTGCCGGATCGGCTCCAGCCGGTCCACCACCGGGCAGGGCAGGTGCGCCCGGACCGTCTCCGGCAGCCCGTCCCAGTAGCCCTGGGTGACGGCCATGTCGTGGTGTGCGGCGTTGCCCGCGCCGGGGGCGTCCACGCCGAGGACCAGGACCGGGCGGGCCGACTGGGAGACGTTCGGGGTGCCGCGGTGAATGGTCAGCGCCGACCGGGCGGAAATGTCGCCGCGCTGCGGGTACTTGCGTACCGCCCGCTGCTGGTAGCGGGGATAGCGCTCGCGGGGCGGGAACATCCCGTGGTCGAAGTCGACGCCGTCGTCCCACTGGGTGCCCGGGGCGATCTCGAACGGGCCCATCTCCTCCACCGTGTCCACGGTGGTCAGGTTGAACGCCAATGAGGTGAGCCGCCGCTGCCGCCGGGTCTCCTCCGGCATGGGGAAATCCCGGTGCCAGGGCTGCATCGCCGCGCCGGGAAAGGGGATGTCGAAACCGAGTTCGACGATCTCGTACTCCGGGCCGAGCACCGCCCGGCAGACCGACGCCACCCACGGGTGGGTGACCAACTCGACGAATCCGCTCAACTGCTCCGGGTGGATCTCCACGTACCAGCGTTGCGGTCCACGACCGACCGCGCCGTCGGGGCGGGAGCGCGCCTCCTCGAACGCGACGGCCACATCGTTGCCGACCTGCTCCACCCAGGCCGGGTCGAAGGCGCCCCGGCAGGCGGTGATGCCGTCGCGGTACAGGTCGCCGAGCGCCTCGACCGGTACCTCGTCGTCGCCGCTGGGCACGGGGTGGGCGGCGGGTGCCGGAGACGGGGCCGGGGGAACACGCATGAGGTCTCCTCGGGAGGAAGCAAGCGTTACAACGTTGTAGAAGCGTGTCAAGGACCTCCGGAGCGCGCCAGCGCCCAGGCGAGTGCTGTGAGCCAGATCACAGGCGGGTCGGGTTCCAGGGGTCACCACAGGGTGTATCCAGCGGGGTCGCCGGTAGCGGACCGGCCGGGAGGTCAGCATGTCGCGACAGCAGTTCGACGTCCTCACCGGTAGCGGTGCGGGTGCTCGCCGACGCCAGGGTGACCGCGCCGGCCGTGCCGGACCGTCCCGGCTGGCCGGTGACCCCACCCTCCTTCGGCGACCTCGCGCTGCCCAGGCAGGACGCCACCATCGGCTCGCCGCGCCGCCCAGCATCCGCCGGCCCGCCCCGACCACCGGGTCGGACCCGAGCGGCGGCGCCGACACGACCGCCCGCCGGAATCCGAGCCCCGGGATCGCTCCGAACACCGGGATCGGCCCCAACGCCGGCGCGGGCCGCCGGAAACGCGGCGTCGTCGGGTCGGCGGACGTCGCGCGCATCGCAGCCGACGCGGCCGGCGGCGTCCCGGGCGTGTCCGACGTCCGCCCCGCCACCGTCCGCATGGACGGCCGGTCCGTGGGACTCGACCTGCGTCTGGTCACCTGGTACGGGCACAGCGTGCCCGCCGTCGCCGAGGCCGTCCGGGTGGCGGTCGCCGACCGGATGGCAGCCGACACCGGGCTCAGCGTGGCGGCGGTGACCGTCACGGTGGACGACCTGCTCGTCCCCGGCGTCGACGTCCCGCGGACCGGGCGGACGGCGGGAGGCTGACATGCGGACCGCGAACCGGGTCGCCTCGCTGGTGCTGGCCGCGGCGCTGCTGGCTGGCGGCGTGCTGCTGGCCGTGCAGGCGCTGCTGGTCACCCTGGACCGCCCAACGCCCCTGCTCACCCGGACCGACTGGTACGACACGCTGACCAGCACCGGATGGCGTGACCCGGGTGTCCGCGCGGTGGCCGGCGGGGCCGTGCTGCTCGGCCTGGCCGTCCTGGCCGCCCAGCTGCGGCGCTGGACTCCGGTCCGTCTGCGCGTCGACGAGCGGGACGGCTGGCACCTGCACCGCCGCTGTGTGGAGCGCCGGCTGGCCGACGCGGTCGGCACCGTGCCGGGCGTACGCCGGGCCCGTGTCCGGGTCCGCCGGCGCGGCGCCGAGTGGCGGCCCCGGGTGCGCGCCACCGGCGACCCGGCGGCCCGCGCCGAGGTGGAGTTCGCGGTGCACCAGGAGCTGCACCGCCTCGCCGCGCCCCGCACCGGCCGGATCGAGGTCCGGCTGCTTCCCCGCGGCTGGTCGGTATGACGGACGCCGCACACCGACTGCTGTGGACCATCATCGCGCTGCTGCTGGTGGCCGGCGGCGCGGCGGCGCTGGCGGCCAGCTACGGCGTGCTGCCCGGCGGCGACCCCGGCGCGACGCTGCTGAGCGCCCGCCTCCTGCACCAGTGGCGGCTGGCCACGCCGTGGACCACCCTGGCCGCGGCGGTCGCCGGGGCGCTGCTCGCCCTGAGCGGGCACCACCTGCTGCGCGCGGAGCTGCGTCGGCCCCGCTCCGCGGTGCGCGGCACGCTGAGTCACCCCGGGCGCCGCCCGGGTCGTACCCGAGTGGCCGCCGACGTCCTCGTCCACGCGCTGGAGCGGGACCTGACCGGCGCCCCCGGGGTACGCCGCGCCCGCGTGGTGCTCACCGGAGCGCCGCCGCGACCCGACGTGTGGATCCGGGTGGACCTGGCGGCCGACACCCCGACCGCCCGGGTACGCGAGCACGTCCGCGCGGCGGTCCGCCGGTTCGCGACGACCGCCGGCTGCCAACCGGCGCACCTCGACGTGACCGCCCGGATCGAGCCCGGACGACCCTGACCCGCGCCGCACCGACCCGACCGGCATGATCGGTGCCGGAGCCCCGATGGCGGACGGAGGTGCGCGGGTGCGGGTGGTGTCGCTGGTGCCGTCACTGACCGAGGCGGTGGCGCTGACCCTGCCGGGCGTGCTGGTCGGGGCCACCGACTGGTGCACCCACCCGGCCGGCCTGGACGTCGCCCGGGTCGGCGGCACCAAGTACCCGGACCTGGACCGGGTCCGCGCGCTGCGGCCGGACCTGGTGCTGCTGAACGTGGAGGAGAACCGCCGGGAGGACGCGGAGGCGCTGCGGGCCGCCGGCCTGCCGGTGCGGGTCACCTATCCCCGTACCGTCGCGGGCGCGTTGACCGAGCTGGCCGAGCTGCTGGCCGAGCTGGGCGCGCCGGCGGAGCCGGACTGGCTGCGGGCGGCCCGGCGGGCGTGGACCGAGCCACCCCGCCTGACGCCGGCCCGCCGGGCGGTGGTGCCGGTCTGGCGCCGACCGTGGGTGGTGCTCGGCGGCGACACGTTCGCCGGCGACGTGCTGCACCGGCTCGGCGTGGTCAACGCGTACGACCAGCACGCCGAGCGCTACCCCCGCCCGAGTCTGGCCGAACTACGTGACCAGCGGCCGGAACTGGTGGTGCTGCCCGACGAGCCGTACCGGTTCAACGCCGACGACGGGCCGGAGGCCTTTCCCGGCGTACCGTGCGCCCTGCTCTCCGGGCGACACCTCACCTGGTACGGCCCGTCCCTCGCCGAGGCGCCCGCGCTGCTGGCCGACCAGCTGTCCCGTCCGGTGCTGGCCGGCTGACGCCGAGCCGGTCAGCCGGTGGCGCGGCCGCGCCGGTCAGCCGGTGGAGCGGCCGCGCCGGGCGGCCACGACGCTGGCCACGACGGAGACCGCGAGGGTCAGCACCACCACCGTGAGGGTCAGCCATACCGGGAGCTTGCCCACCGGCGTCTCGGCCAGGATCAGCTTCAGCCCCGCGAAGGCGAGCAGCAGGGCCAGCCCGTAGCGCAGGTAGCCGAAGTGGCGCAGCAGGCCGGCGAGGCAGAAGTAGAGGCTGCGCAGCCCGAGCACGGCGAAGGCGGTGGCCGTCCAGACCAGGAACGTGTTCGTGGTGATCGCGAGGATCGCCGCCACCGAGTCGATGGCGAAGACCACGTCGGTGGCCTCGATGGCGACGAGCGTCACCAGCAGCACGGTGGCCTTCCGCCGGCCGTCGACCCGGGCGGTGAACCGGTCGCCGTGGTACCGGGCGTCGGTGGGGACCACCCGCCGGAACAGCCGGACCACCGGGTTGCGCTCCGGGTCGACGTCCGGCTCCCCCCGCACCGCCAGCCGCCAACCGGTCCAGATCAGAAAGGCGCCCAGCACGAACCCGGCCCAGGCGAGCCGGTCCAGCAGCTCAGCCCCAGCGAAGATGAAGACCAGCCGAAACGCGAGCGCGCCGACGACGCCCCAGAACAGCACCTTGTGCTGGTAGCCCGGCGGCACCCGGAAGTAGCCGAAGAGCAGGGCGAAGACGAAGACGTTGTCCACCGAGAGCGCCTTCTCCAGCAGGTAGCCGGAGTAGTACGCGATCGCCGGGTCGCCGCCCAGGCCGAACCAGACGACCAACCCGAACAGCAGGCCCGCGACGATCCAGACGCCGCTCCAGATCAGCGCCTCGCGCAGCTCGATGACGTGGCTGTCCCGGTGCATGAGGACGTCGACCCCGAGCATCACGGCGATCACCGCGCCGACCGCCGCCCAGGCCCACAGCGGCACCGCGACCATCGCCTCAGCCACCCGGCGCCCCCCGCATCGACCACCGCGCACCGCCCGCGCACCCCGTCGGACGGCCGCTCCCGAGCCTAGGCGAGCGGCCGATCCGACGACGGCGCTCCGGCGAAGTCGAGGCGGGCCCCGCCACCCGGGGCGGCGGTGGCGCTCCGGCGACGTCGGCGCGGGCCCGGCCAGCCGGGCCGGCGGTGGCGCTCAGGCGACCGGCGTCACCCGCGCCGGGTCGAAGGCGGTGTCGTCCGCCTCGTAGCCGATCGTGTTGGTCACCTGAACCACGCCGCTCACCTGTGCGGCGAGCCGCCCGGCGAGGTCGACGGCGGAGCGCCGGTCCAGCCGGCCGGCCAGGGTGACCTCGCCGTGGCGGACCTCGACGGTGACCAGGCCGTCCCGCACGGCGAGCACCCGGCGGAGCACCTCCTGCACCACGTCCTCGCGGATCTCGGCGTCCGAGCGCAGGTGCACCCGCAGCAGGTCGGTGCGACTGACGATGCCGACCAGCCGGCCGAGGTCGTCCAGCACCGGCAGCCGCTTGACCTGCTCACGATCGAGCAGTCGGGCGGCGGCGGGCAGCGATGCCTGCGGACACGTGGTGACCGCGGGCGCGGTCATCAGATCGCCGGCCAGCAGCGCCTCGCTCTTGTCCCGCGCGTCACGTCGGCGGCGGCTCTCGAAGACCCGCCGCTGCGCCGGCTCGCCGGCGCGTTCGATCCGGTGCAGCAGGTCGGCCTCGGACACCACACCCAGCACCCGGCGGAAGCCGTCGACCACCGGCACCGCGCTGACCTCGCGACGCACCAACACGTCCACGATCTCCCGGTACGGGGTCTCGGCCAGCACGGTCGCGACCTCCCGGGTCATCACGTCACCCACCTGCCAGGTCCTCATCACGGCCTCCCTCTCGTCGTCCACCTCGGACGGTACGGCCGGACGCCCGGCGTGGTCAGGGCCTCCCGGTCCGCGTCGCGGGGGTCGAAGGTCCCGGGCGGTTGCGGTCCGTCGGCCCTGCCGTCGACGGGGCCACCGGCGTCCACTGGAGATGCCACCGGGGAAGCGCGGTGCGAAGCAGAGAAGGGACGTGGAGACCATGGCCGCGACGATCGAGCGGATCAGCGCCGAGACCACCGCTCCGACGACGGGCACCCCCCGCGAGAGGGCCGTCCGGTACATCCTGGCCGGCATCCGGCTGGCGCTCGGCTGGATCTTCCTCTGGGCGTTCATCGACAAGCTGTTCGGCCTCGGGCTGGCCACCGAGTCGAAGAACGCCTGGATCAACGGGGGCAGCCCGACCAAGGGTTTCCTCACCTTCGGGGTCGCCGGTCCCTTCAAGGACGTCTACGCCGGGATCGCCGGCGCCGCCTGGGCTGACCTGCTGTTCATGGCCGGCCTCGCCGGGATCGGCGTCGCCCTGCTGCTCGGCATCGGCATGCGGGCCGCCGCCGTTGCCGGAGGGCTGCTCCTGGTGCTGATGTGGACCGCCGTCCTGCCTCCGGAGAACAACCCCTTCATGGACGACCACCTGATCTACGCCGCGGTGCTGGCGGTGCTGGCGCTGGTCGACGCCGGCGACACCTGGGGCCTCGGCCGGGTCTGGGCGCGGCTGCCGATCGTCCAGCGGATGCGCTGGCTCCGCTGACCCACACACGCACCACCCCTCGGGCGGGCGTCACCACCGGTGGCGCCCGCCGAGTCGTGTGGCCCTCTCCCCGCCTTGAACATCCCGGTGAGGTCGTGGACCCGCCGGGGTGTCACCGCGCCGGTAGCGGGACCGCCGCACATCGGTGGGGTGCGATCCGGCAGGATCGACGGTGACCGGACACATCACCCAAATGGCAGGAGTTCCCCGCATGAACCAGGCAGCAGGCGCCCGATCGGGCAAGCCCGAGGTGGGTCCGATCGAGGGTGCGCCGCCGGCCGACCTCGTGATCGAGGACATCACCGTGGGCGAGGGCCCGCAGGCCCAGCCGGGCCAGCTGGCCAGCGTGCACTACGTCGGCGTGTCCCACTCCACCGGCAGCGAGTTCGACTCGTCCTGGAACCGGGGCGAGGCGTTCGAGTTCCCGCTCGGCGGCGGCCAGGTCATCGCCGGCTGGGACCAGGGCGTTGTCGGCATGCGCGTCGGCGGCCGGCGCCGCCTCACCATCCCGCCCCACCTGGGGTACGGCGACCGCGGCGCGGCCGGCGTCATCAAGCCGGGCGAGACGCTGGTCTTCGTCGTCGACCTGCTCGGCGTGCGCTGATTTCGATCCTCGACGGGGTCGCCGGTGCGAGCCGGCGGCCCCGCCGCTCGGCGGATCGGCCCAGTGGCGGGCCGGATCAGGCGGAGACCAAAGCTCTGGTCAGGCGGAGACGGGGCCGTGGTCAGGCGGCCAGCAGCAGCTGCGCGGGTGCGACCGCCGGGCGGCGCGCGGCCTCGACCGCTCGGGCCGGCTCCAGGATCGGCAACACCCGGTGCAGGCCGGTGACACGCAGCACCCGGGCCACCACCGGCGTCGGATCGACCAGGACGAGCTCGCCGCCACGGGCCCGGACCCGTAGATGCGCGGCGAGCAGCGCGCGCACCCCGGCGGCGGAGAGCAGTCGCAGCTCGGACAGATCCAGCTGGAGCACCGGGCGAGCGGGCGCGGCCCACAGCGCGGAGCGGAACGCGGCCACCGTGGCGATGTCGACCTCGCCGGCCACCCGCATCAGGACCACCTGATCACCCACGCTGACCTGCACGTCGAACCGGTCGCTGCGCTCTCCCATGCCGAGAAATCTAGCCGCCACCTGCGACAGTTTCGCCCCTCCGCGGGGTGATTCCGGGTACGTCCAGGGTCAGACCCCGAGGCCACCCGGATCCCCCTTACGGTGGAGGCCAGGGTCCCCCCGGGTCCCGCGCCGCGGCACGGGGATCAGCGGGGCATCCGCCGGCCGCAGCTGCCGACGTCCTCTGCTCGACGGCCGGCGCGCCACCCCGCGACGGTGATCCGGCCGCGCGGGCATCGGCGGTGGAGAATGGACAGATGCTGATCCCCCGGCCCCGACCGCCCCGGCTCATCCGGCCCGTCCGCGAGCAGGCCACGGTCCCTCCTCCGCTCACCGGGGCGTGGGCGCCCACCGATCGCCGGCTCGACCAGGTCGACCTGCTGCCACTGCCCGACGGCGCGGTCGGTCCCGAGGACGTGCTGGTCGACCCGACCGGCCGGGTGATCAGCGGCGACGAGGAGGGCCGACTCTGGTGGTGGCCCGCCGACGCGCCCGCCGGCACCCGGCCCCACCTGCTGGCCGAGACCGGCGGCCGGCCGCTCGGCATCGAGGTGGACCAGTCCGGGGCGGGGCTGATCGTCTGCGACGCGTACCGGGGGTTGCTGCGGGTCACACCGGACGGGGCGGTGCGCGAGCTGACCGGCACGGCGCCTCCGGTGCACCTGGCCAACAACGCGACGGTGGCCCGCGACGGCACCATCTTCTTCACCGACTCCTCCGACCGGTTCCCGGTCTCGCACTGGAAACGGGACCTGCTGGAGCACCGCCCCAACGGCCGGGTGCTCGCGCACCACCCGGGCAGCGGGCGCACCGAGGTGGTCACCGACGGGCTGTACTTCCCCAACGGGATCGCGCTGACCCCTGACGAGTCGGCGCTGATGCTGGTGGAGACCACCACCCACCGCCTGCTCCGTGTCGAGCTGAGCGGCGGGGTGCGGGTGCTCGCCGACCTGCCCGCGTATCCGGACAATCTCTCCGCGGTGGGCGACGGCACATACTGGATCGCTCTGCCCAGCCCGCGGGTGCCGGTCGCCGAGCGGCTGCTCCCGCACCCGCGACTGCGCCAGCTCGCCGCGTTGCTACCCGACGCGATGCAGCCGCAGCCGCGCCGCTACGGGCTGGTCGCGCTGGTCGACGGAGCGGGCACGGTCCGCCGGACGCTGCACGGCCCGGCTGGGCACTACTGGATGATCACCGGGGTACGCCAGCACGGCGACCAGCTCTGGCTGGGCAGCCTGATCGGGCCCGGGGTGGCCCGGGTCCCACTGGGCTGAGCGCCGGGCCGGGGATCGCGGGCGACGCCGGTCACCCGGGGTCCGGAGACCGGACGCGGGGCCGGCCCGCCGCGGTGGCGGGCCGTCCCCGAGGGCCGTTGGCGGTGTCTCAGCGGCCGCTGACCGAGGGCGCCGGTGCGGGCGATCCGCCGGCCACCGCGCCCGGGTGCGCCGGGGCGACCGGGGCGGGCCGCAGCCCGGGCGGCACCGGCAGGGCGCTGCCCTTGACGAACTCGTCCCAGCTCACGTTCCACGCGGTCCAGCCGTTGCCGGCCCCCAGTTGCACCTCGGTGCCCTTGACGGTGACCAGGTCACCGACCTGGGTCACCCCCATCAACCAGTCCGCAGCGGTGGCGGCGACGTTCGTGCACCCGTGCGAGACGTTGGTGCTGCCCTGGTCGCCCTCCGACCAGGGGGCGGAGTGGATGAACTCGCCACCCCAGGTGAGTCGCTGGGCGTCGTCGACGTCGACCACGTACCCGCCGTCCGGCTCACCACGGGTGTCGAACGTGGTCCGCTCGTGCTTCTCCATGATCACCATCTTGCCGCTCGACGTGGGCGTACTCGGCTTGCCCAGGCTGACCGGGATCCGGCGTACCTGCTTGCCGTCGCGCAGCACGGTCATCTGCTTGGTGGCGTTGTCGATCTCCAACGCGACCTGCTTTCCGATCTTGGAGGTGGCGGTCCGCTCGGCGTCACCTACCCGGTCCTTGCCGATCGGCAGTCCCTCCAGGCCGGCTCGGACGCTGATCGTCGTCCCCGGACGCCAGAAATCGGGTGCCCGGTAATAGACCTGAGTGCCGTCCTCCAGCCACGACCAGGCACCCGGCTGCGGCGGATTCGTCTTTACGAACAACCGACGCTGGACGTCCGCCCTGGCCTCTTTCGGAATTCCCGGGTCGAACGCCACGGTTACCGGCATGGCCGTGCCGTACGTCCGGTTGCCGACGAAATAGAGCGTGCTGGTGATCTGCGGTTTGGTCGATTTGGCCATCGTGGTGAACGTCGTGGTGCGGGTCGCCGTGGCGCCCGAGTCGCCGGTCGCGGTCACCTCGGCGGTGTAGGTCCGCTTCGGCTGCAACGGCGTGCTCGGCACCCAGCCCGAGCCGTCCTCACGAGCCTCCGCCGCGATCTGCTTGCCCTTGTCGTCCGTGAGCCGCACGCCGGTGACCCGCCCGCCCTTGACCACGGTGCCCACCTCGGCGCTGACCGGCACCTCTCGGGCCTTGTCCCCCGGTGTCACCATGATCTCCGGCGGAGCGGCGTGCTTCTTGCCCGCCGTGTCCCGGTCGGCGGTGCACCCTCCCACAACCAGCGGTGCGGCTGCGATGGTTACCGCCAACAGCGTCAATCGCCGCCTCAACGTCATGTTCAGTCCCCCCGTTTTCGGCTTCCCTCTGCCACATTCTCGCCGCCCCGATCGGCGTGCCCATCCCATTCGGAAATAATCGGTGGCGCATTTATCGGCGCATTTTCCGGCGGTGCACCCATTGGCGAGACAAAGGCGTTACCGGCCCAGGCTGGGCGGCACCGACCCACTCCGACCGGCCGCGCCCCACCCGACCCGCAACGTCCCGTCCGACCCCGAGCACGGCGATCTTGCACGTTCTGCCACCGTTGGCGGCTTTCACCCCGCCACGGTCGGCAGGAATCCCACGATCCGGCCGTGCGGTGTCGACCGCGCCGAGGGACGTAGGGCGCGGGAAAGCGGGAGGTCAGGGCGCGGGGCGCAGCACGAGGGCGGACTTTTGTCGGCAGGAGCGAAACTTCTGCTGATCGCGACGAAGCTTTGCCTTCGTCCGGAGGCAAGGGTAAGGTCGCGATTCAGATAGAAGGTTGCCCATTCGTCGATCACCTTGCCGCCATCCCCGCCGGGTCGCCGTGTTCCGCTCCCGACAGATCCGGGCCGCACCCGCGCGCCGTCCGCCATCGTCCCGCCGGATCCCGAATCCGGCCGGTTCGGCGCGCCCGGCGGCGGCAGCCGGTCGACCGCCGCCGACGGCCTGCCAGCCGTCAGGAAGGGACCACCACCATGGATCAACAGACCAACGGACCGGAGACGGCACCGGCGTCCGAGCCGGTCAGCCGGCGCCGCGTGCTCCGCGCCGCGACCGTCTCCGCCGCCGCCCTCGGCACCGCCGGCCTGCTCGCCGGCCCGGCCGCCGCCACGCCGGCCGGACAGTCCTACGGCCGACGCCGGGTGCCGGTGGACCGGATCAGCATCCAGCTCTACACGGTGCGCGACCAGCTCGCCGCCGACCTGCCCGGCACCCTGGACGCACTGCGGAGGATCGGCTACCGGCGGGTGGAGCACGCCGGCTTCGTCGGGCGCACCGCGGCGCAGTTCCGGGCCGCGCTGGACGCGGCAGGCTTGCGGTCCACCTCCGGGCACACCGGCATCCCGCAGCCGTTCGACGCCGCCACCTGGGAACGCGCTCTCGCCGACGCGAACGTGGTGGGCTGCAAGAAGATCGTCCACCCGTACTTCGGTCGGGACGCCGAGGGCCGTCCCATCCGGGACCCTGCCGTCTACCGCGCCCTGGCCCGGGACCTGAACCAGGCCGGCCGGCTCGCCGAGCGCGCCGGGCTGGACTTCGGCTACCACAACCACCAACTGGAGTTCGTGCCACTGACCGACGGGTCGACCGGCTTCGACATCCTCACCCGGCAGACCGACCCACGACTGGTCCACTTCGAACTCGACCTCTACTGGACCTGGCGGGGCGCCCACGACCCCGTCGACGTGATCCGGGCCAACCGCGGCCGGATCCGCCAGGTGCACGTCAAGGACCTCGACGTCGAGGGTGGCTTCGCCGACCTCGGCGACGGCGTCATCGACTTCGGTCGGATCTTCGCCCACGAACGGGAGGCGGGCATCGAGGAGTACATCGTGGAGCGCGACGACGCAGGCACCCCGCCGCGCGCCCCCGCCGACGCCCTGGACACCGCCCGCGTCGGCTTCGACTATCTCGCCTCACTCCGGTACTGAAACCACCTCGGGGGACGACCTGATGAACAGGACCGCATTCGTGTCCGCGCTGCTGCTGGTGACGGCCGGCCTGGCCGTGCCACCGGCGGCCGCGGCCGCCGCGCCGGCCGCGCCACCGGACAGCAGCTTCCAGAAAGTGACACTGAACGACTTCCCCGGCGAGCCGATGAGCCTCGCCGTCCTGCCCGACCTGCGGGTGCTGCACACCTCCCGCACGGGCGAGGTGCGCATCCACGACCCGCGCACCGGGCTGAACACCCTCGCCGCCGACATCCCGGTGTACGAGCACGACGAGGAGGGCCTGCAGGGGGTCGCCATCGACCCCAACTTCGCCCAGAACAAGTGGGTCTACCTCTACTACTCGCCGCCGATGAACACCCCGGTGGACGACCCGGCCACCCCCGGGGTCAACGAGGGGGACGCGCCGGAGACCGGCACCGAGGCCGACTGGCAGCGGTTCAAGGGCGCGCTGCGGCTGTCCCGGTTCAAGCTCGACGGGCAGAGGCTGAACCTCGCCAGCGAGCAGCAGATCATCGACGTGGCCACCGACCGGGGCATCTGCTGCCACGTCGGCGGGCAGATCGACTTCGACAGCAAGGGCAACCTGTACCTGTCGACCGGTGACGACACCAACCCGTTCGCCTCCGACGGCTACATCCCGATCGACGAGCGGGCCGACCGGAACCCGGCGTACGACGCCCAGCGCACCTCGGCCAACACCAACGACCTGCGCGGCAAGCTGCTGCGTATCAAGGTGAAGCCCGGTGGTGGTTACACGGTGCCGGCCGGCAACCTGTTCAAGCCCGGCACGGCGCAGACCCGCCCCGAGATCTACGCGATGGGGCTGCGCAACGCGTTCCGGTTCGCCGTCGACCGGCGTACCGACGACGTGTACCTGGGCGACTACTCCCCGGACGCCTCCAACCCGAACCCGGAGCGCGGGCCGGCCGGGCACGGCCGCTGGATGCGCATCGACAAGCCGGCGAACTACGGCTGGCCGTACTGCGTGACGCCGACGATCGCCTACCGCGACTACGACTTCGCCACCGGCGAGTCCGGCGCCAAGTTCAACTGCAAGCGCCCGGTCAACGACTCGCCGCACAACACGGGCAAGCGGCAGCTGCCGCCGGTCGAGCAGCCGGAGGTCTGGTACCCGTCCGCGGCGTCCGGTGAGTTCCCGCAGTTGGGCACCGGCGGCATCGGGCCGATGGGCGGCCCGGCGTACGACTACGACGGGAACAGCACCTCGCGGACCCGCTGGCCGGCGTACTACGACGGGGTTCCGCTGTTCTACGAGTGGACCCGGGACTACATCAAGGAGTTCCGCCTCGATGAGGACGGCGACGTCGAGGACATCCGTCCGGTGGTGCCGTCCCTGGTGGTGGACAACCCGATGGACATGGAGTTCGGCCCGGACGGCGCGCTCTACGTCCTGGAGTACGGCGACGGCTACTTCGCCGAGAACCCGGACGCGCAGCTGTCCCGGATCGACTTCGTGCGGGGCAACCGGACGCCGATCCCGAAGATCAGCGCCACCCCGACCGTCGGGCAGGCCCCGCTGACCGTCGCGTTCTCCAGCGCCGGCACCACCGACCCGGATGGTGACAAGCTGAGCTACGCGTGGGACTTCAACGCGGACGGTTCGGTGGACAGCACCGACCCGAACCCGACGTGGACGTTCCAGGAGAACGGGTCGTACACGCCGACGGTGAAGGTGACCGACCGTACCGGACGGTCCGCCTCGGCGACCCTGCCGCTGGTGGTCGGGCCGACCGCGCCGCTCATCGAGTTCGTCGCCCCGGTGGCCGGGCAGCCCTTCCAGTTCGGGCAGACGGTCGCGTACGAGGTGAAGGTCACCGACGACCTGCCGGTGGACTGCTCCCGGGTGAAGGTCACCTACGTGCTCGGGCACGACGAGCACGGGCACCCGCTCTCCACGTCGACGGGTTGCAGCGGGACCATCCCGACCTTCATCGACGGTGGGCACAGCGGAGCGGACAACCTGACGGCGGTCTTCGTCGCGGAGTACACCGACGCGCCGACCGAGCCGGGTGTGCCGCCGCAGTCCGCCTCGGCGACGGTGGTGCTGGACCCGACCCCGGTGGCCGGCCTGGCCGGCTGACCAGTTCCACGGTGACAGCGGCGGCGGTCGGAGCATTCCGGCCGCCGCCGCCCGTCGGTCAGCCCCAGTCGCTGTCGACGTGGTTGTCGCGCCAGCGCCCGCCCACCGGCGGGGTGTCCAGCCGCATCCCGTCCTCGGCGTTGCCGGCGAGGTCGTTGTCCTCGACCCGGCAGTCCACGCAGCTGCCCCGCTCGGTGATCCACAGCCCGTGGGTCTGGGTCCCGGTTTCGTGGTTGTCCCAGATCCGGTTGCCGCGGATGGTGGCCGAGTCGAACGGCGCGTCGATGGTGATGCCGGCCCGCCGCCCGGGTGCGGGGGCCAGCTCGTAGGCGCAGCCCGGCGGCGGCACGTCCCCGCTCCACGCGGTGAACGCGTCCGGACGGACCGGGGCCAGGCTGAGTTCGTTGCCGCTGTTGGAGGCCACCGTGGCCACGGAACGGCCGACCCGCAGGACCTTGCCCCGGTGCCCGTCGTGCGGCCAGTCGGCCGTCCGATCCACCAGGCTTCGCTCGCTGTAGCGGACGGCGTCGCCCGTACCGCCGGCGGCTCTGGCGTACTGCCGACCGTTGTTGCGGATCCGGTTGTTGAGCAGCACCGTGTCGGTCATCTGGTGGTCGATGCGGACGGCGTCCAGCCCGTTGCCCCAGAACTCGTTGCTCTCGATGACCACGTCCCGGATCGGGCCCTGGTAGCCGCGCCCGAGGTCGTGCGCGTGGTAGCCGTGCCGGCCGTTGCCGCTGATCCGGTTGCCCCGGACGATGTACGGGCCGGGGCTGTTGCCGATGCTGACCCCGTCGCGCAGGTTGCCGTCGATGACGCAGTCGGTGACGAGTCCACCCCGCCCGGCCACGGACGAGGTGCCCTGCGCCGACACGTCGAAGCCGGCCTCCAGGTTGCCGGACATCGTGCAGGCGGAGACGATCAGGCCGTCGGTGCCCCAGTCGGAGATGCCGAACCGGTTGCCCTGGCTGTGGCAGCCGATGATGCGGTAGCCGCGGGGCGGCTCCCAGTAGTCCTTCTGCAACTCCAGGAAGATCCCGTTGGTGCCGTTGGCCAGGGCGGTGCAGTTGGCGATGGTCAGCCGCTCCACCGGGCCCCACCCGCCGACGCCGACACCGATGCCGGCCCCACCCATCTGCTCGCCGTTGTCCAGTCGACCGCAGCCGACCACCACCACGCCGTCGATCAGCGAGTCCTGGAGGAAGTCGCAGCCCAGTCCGCTGGCCGCGGTGTGGTGGATGTAGAGGTTCCGGAACACGCCCCGCACCATGTACTGCAGGCCGAGGCCCTTGGCCAGGTAGTTGTACTCGGCCATCGCCACGCCCGAGCCGTCGATCTGGAAGTCGGCGAAGGTGCAGTCGGCGATGTGCCGGTCCCGGTCGGCGCCGTGCTGGAGGGTCGTCCAGAAGGCCAACGGAGTGGGGTCGGCCCGGTTGCCCTCATTGCTGAGCATGAACCGGGTCGCCGCCGGGCCGGCCCCGACCAGCGACACCCCACTGCGCCACACGGTGCCGGCGTCGCGGATCGAGTAGACGCCCGGTGGGCAGTAGATGACCCGGGCCCGCCCGTCCGAGGCGTACCCGGCGCCGAGCCGGTCCACGAGGGCGGCCAGCGCCGGCTGGTCGTTGGTCGCGCCGTCACCGGTCAACCCGTACTCCAGGGCGTCGCAGTAGAGCGGCGCGCCGGCTGCGGCGGGCCGCCGTACCCGGACCGAGTTGAGTATCGCCTCGTACGCCACGGGCCGGCTCCCTTCGACGCGGGTGGTGCGCGCCGACTTCCCGGTGACGTGTGCGGGAAACCCGTGGATGCGGGCCGGCCCCGACGCCGCGTGGGCAGCGTCGGGGCCGGGGTACGCCGGGTCGGTCAGACGGCGGCGATCAGTAGCGCCGGGCGTTCCACGCAGTCGGCGACGTGCCGCAGGAAGCCGCCGGCGACCCCGCCGTCGCACACCCGGTGGTCGAAGGTGAGGCTGAGCTGGGTCACCTTGCGGACCGCGAGCTGCCCGTCGACGACCCACGGCTTGTCCACGATCCGCCCGACCCCGAGCAGTGCCGCCTCCGGGTGGTTGATGATCGGCGTGGAACCGTCGACGCCGAACACGCCGTAGTTGTTCAGCGTGAACGTGCCGCCGGTCAGCCGGGCCGGCGGCAGACTGCCCGCCCGCGCCGCGGCGGTGGTCGCCGCCAGCTCGGCGGCCAGCTCGGCGGTGGTGAGCCGCTGGGCGTCACGCAGCACCGGCACCAGCAGGCCCCGGTCGGTCTGCGCGGCGATGCCCAGGTGCACCCCGGCGGACTGGACGATCCGCTGCGCGTCGGTGTCGACGCGGGAGTTGAGCTGGGGGAACCGGCGCAGACCGCTGAGGCAGATCCGGGCCAGCAGGGCCAGGATGCTCACCGGGGCGTCGGGCGTCGCCGCGTTGATCGCCGCCCGGGTCTCCAGCAGCCCGGTGGCGTCCACGTCCACCCAGATGGTGACCTCGGGGATCTCCCGACGGCTGCGGGACAGCTTGTCGGCGATCACCTTGCGCACGCCGGTGAGCGGGACGATGACGTCGTCGTCGCCGGCCGGGGCGAGCGCCACGTGCGGGTCCGGCACGGCGGCGAGCCGGGCGGCGGGCACGGTCAGCGCCGCCTCCACGTCGGCGCGACGGATCACCCCGCCGGGCCCGCTGCCGCGCAGCGTGGCCAGGTCGACGCCGTGTTCACGGGCCAGCCGCCGGACGATCGGCGAGATGACCAGGGCGCTCGACGAGCGCGCCGAAGCGGTGGGCGGGTCGTCCGCGCCCGGGCCAGCATCGGTGCGGCCGGCGTCGACCGGTTCGGGGGCGAGCGCCAGCCGGGGGCGACGCCGACGCCGGGTGGCGCCGCCGTGGCCCGTGCCGTACCCGATCAGCACGTTGCCGGAGCCGGCCCGCTCCTCCTCGCGGTAGGTGGCGTGCCCGGCCGGCTCGTCGCCGCCGTCCAGCGGCGCGATCGTGATCAGGGGTTGGCCGACCGGGCGTACCTCACCCGCCGCGCCGTGCAGGGTGACGACCCGGCCGGCGTACGGGCAGGGCACGTCGACGACCGCCTTGGCGGTCTCCACCTCGACCACGCTCTGGTCGACCGTGACGATGTCGCCCACGGCGACCCGCCACTCGACGATCTCGGCCTCGCTCAGCCCTTCGCCCAGGTCGGGTAGGAGGAAGACCTGCGTCCGCTCGACGGTGGTCATGCCGCCGCCCAACGCGCGTCCGGCTGGTCGTCCCACTGCAACCGGGCCACCGCGTCGAGGACCCGGTCCACGCCGGGCAGGTGGGTGTGCTCCAGCATCGGCGCCGGGTACGGGATGTCCAGCCCGGCGACGCGCAGCACCGGGGCGTGCAGCGCGTGGAAGCAGCGCTCCTGCACCCGGGCGGCGATCTCCGCGCCGACGCCCGCGAAGCCGGGCGCCTCCTGGATCACCACGCACCGGCCGGTGCGCCGGACCGAGGCGGTGATGGTGGCGTCGTCGAACGGCACGATGGTGCGTACGTCCACCACCTCCAGGTCCCAGCCCTCCTCGCGGGCGGCCTCGGCGGCCTCCAGCGCGACCGGCACCGCCGGCCCGTACGCCACCAGGGTGGCGTCGCGACCGGGCCGACGCACGACGGCCCGGCCGAACGGCTCGGTACGCGCCGGCAGTTCCGCGTCGGCGCTGGCGAAGTAGAGCTTCTTGGGCTCCATGAAGACCACCGGGTCCGGGTCCTCGATCGCCTCGCGCAGCAGCGAGTACGCGTCGGCCACCGTCGCCGGGGTGACCACCTTCAAGCCGGGGGTGTGCGCGTAGTAGGCCTCGGACGAGTCGCAGTGGTGCTCCACCCCGCCGATCCCGCCGGCGTACGGCACCCGGATGACGATGGGCACACTCAGCGCGCCCCTGGTGCGGTTGCGCAGCTTCGCCACGTGCGAGGCGATCTGCTCGAACGCCGGGTACGCGAACGCGTCGAACTGCATCTCGACCACCGGCCGCAGCCCGGACATCGCCAGGCCGACGGCGAAGCCGACGATGCCGGCCTCGGCCAGGGGGGTGTCGAAGCAGCGGGTGTCGCCGAACCGGGCCTGCAGGCCGTCGGTGATCCGGAAGACGCCGCCGAGTTGGCCGACGTCCTCGCCGAAGACGACGACCCGCTCGTCGGCGGCGAGGGCGTCGGCGAGCGCGGTGTTGAGGGCCTTCGCCATGGTGGTGGCCATCAGGCGTCACCCTCCTCGTCGTGGGCGGCGGCCAGCTCGGCGCGGACCTGCTCGCGCTGCTCGACCAGCTGCGGGGTGGGCTCGGCGTACACGTGGTCGAAGAGGCTCAGCGGGTCGACGCTGGGCTGCTCGTTCATCCGGGTCCGCAGGTCCGCCGCGTACGTCTCGGCCTGCTCGGCGATGTCGGCGACCGCCGCGTCGTCGAGCACGCCGCGGGCGCGCAGGTAGGTCTCCAGGCGGGCGAGCGGGTCGCGGTCGCGCCAGGCGTCGACCTCGGCGCCGTCGCGGTAGCGGGTGGCGTCGTCGGCGTTGGTGTGCGGCTCCATCCGGTAGGTGTGCGCCTCCACCAGGAACGGCCCGTTGCCGGCCCGCGCGTGGGCGACCGCTCGGGTCAGCACGGCGAGCACCGCGACCGGGTCGTTGCCGTCGACCTGCTCGCTGGGCACCCCGTAGCCGACGCCCTTGTACGCCAGCGACGGCGCGGCGGTCTGCCGGGACAGCGGGACGCTGATCGCGTACCGGTTGTTCTGCACGAAGTAGACCACCGGCGCCTTGAACACGGCGGCGAAGTTGATCCCCTCGTGGAAGTCGCCCTCGCTGGTCGCGCCGTCGCCGATGAAGGCCAGCGCCACCGTGTCACGACCCTGGTACGCCTCGCCGTGCGCGAGCCCGGCGGCGTGCACGCACTGGGTGGCGAGCGGGGTGCACTGCGGCGCGGTGCGTACCTCGGTCGGGTCGTAGCCGCAGTGCCAGTCGCCGCGCAGCAGGGTGAGCACCTCGACCGGGTCGATGCCCCGGGCAACCAGAGCCATCGACTCACGGTAGGTGGGGAACACCCAGTCGGTGTCCCGGACCGCGAGCACCGCGCCGACCTGGCACGCCTCCTGCCCCCGTGAGGACGGGTAGACGGCGAGCCGACCCTGCTTGGTCAGCGCGGTCGCCTGGGTGTCGAACCGGCGGCCGAGCACCATCCGGCGGTACAGCTCCCGCAGCGCCTCGACGGGCGGCTCCGGGTAGTCGGTGCGGGCGGGCAACGGCGTGCCGCTCTCGTCGAGCAGGCGGACCGGCTCGGCGGCGGGCAGCAGCGGGCGTGCCGGATCGGGCGGGGTGGCCGCCCGGCGGGTACGCGGGGATGCCCTGCGGACCGCCTGGGGTGTGGTCGTCACGGCGGGACCTCCTGGGACGTGTGGTGGGCCTATGCTTCCGCCTGTCGGATGATTGACTCAAGATCCAGGCAGAAGGCGGGACGGTTGGCATGCGGAGGGCGCACCAGTGAGCCAGGAGGCCACGGACGGGGTCGGCCGGGCGGCCGGATCGGGACGTTCGGCCCGAGGTCTGGACGAGGTGGACCGGCGGATCCTCGACGAGCTGGTCCGCGACGGTCGGACCTCGGTACGCACCCTCGCCGAGCGGATCCACATCTCCCGCACCAACGCGTACGCCCGGGTGGAGCGGCTGCTGCGCGACGGAGTGATCACCGGTTTCCGGGCCCAGGTGGCGCCCGAGGCGGCCGGGCTGGGCACCTCGGCGTACATCGCGCTGACGATCGAGCAGAACACCTGGCGGGAGGTCTCCGCGGAGCTGGCCCGGGTGCGCTACATCGAGCACGCGGCGCTGCTCGGCGGCGACCACGACGTGCTCGCGCTGGTCCGCGCACCGGACAACGCCGCCCTGCGGGACGTGGTGCTGGGCCGGGTGCAGAGCATCCCGGGGGTGCTGTCCACCCGCACCTGGCTGGTCTTCGAGGAGTTCGACGGGGTGGCCAGCCCCTGGGCGTGACCGTCGGGCGGCTTAGCGCTCCGGCGGGGCCTCCAGCCCCTCCCGGTCGGCCAGCTCCAGCAACGGCTCCAGCGAGTGCCGGTCGCCGTCCAGGCCGGCGTGCGGGTCACCCCGCTCGGCGAACCGGGCCGGCATGCTGAGCACGTCGAAGTCCTCGGGCCGCACCCGGTCCAGCTCCGACCAGTCCAGCGGCGCCGACACCAGCGCCTGCGGCGTCGGCCGGATCGAGTACGCGGACGTCACGGTGTGGTCCCGGGCCATCTGGTTGTAGTCGACGAAGACCGGCTTGTCCCGCTGCTCGCGCCACCAGGTGGTGGTGACCAGGTCTGGCAGCCGGCGCTGCATCTCCCGGCCCAGCGCGAGCACCGCCCGCCGGCACTCGCCGAAGCTCCACCGCGGCTCGATCGACAGGTAGACGTGCAGGCCCCGGCCTCCGGTGGTCTTCGGGTAGCCGGTCATGCCCAGCTCGGCGAGGAACGCCCGCACCTCGTGGGCCACCGGCACCACCTGCGCGAAGTCGACGCCGGGCATCGGGTCGAGGTCGATGCGCAGCTGGTCGGGGCGCTCCACGTCGGCGGCGGTGACCGGCCACGGATGAAAACGCAGGGTGCCGAGGTTGGCCGCCCAGATCACCACGGCAAGCTCGCTCGGCGCGACCTCGTCGGCGGTGCGGCCGCTCGGGAAGGTGATGTGCGCGGTCCGCACCCACTCGGGCGCGCCCGCCGGCAGCCGCTTCTGGTAGAACGCGTCACCCCGGTTGGTCTGCCGGGTGGCGATGGTCGCGCCCTCGAAGACGCCACGCGGCCAGCGTTCCAGCATGGTCGGCCGGTCCCGCAGCGCGCGCAGGATGCCGTCGCCCACCGCGAGGAAGTAGCGGACCACGTCCAGCTTGGTCAGCCCACGCTCGGGGAAGTACGGCTTGTCGGGGCTGGAGACGCGGACCAGCCGCTCTCCCACCTGGATCTCCTCCGCCGCCGTGGCCACGCCCACGAGGGTACGACGACGGCGGGCTGCTCGCCGTCGGTCAGGTGATCAGAAGAATGCCGATCAGCATCAGCGGCAACCCGACGAACAGGAATATGCCGACCCCGGTGAGCACCCGCCCGCCACCGGCCTCCTCGCGCTCCGGCGCGAGCCCGAAGGTGGCACGCGGCCCGAGCATGCCGATCCGGCTCAGCGTCAGGTCGCCGGTCACTCCGAACAGGGCGCCCACCACCATCAGCGCGATCCCCAGTCGGCTGATGTAGTCGCCCCCGTCGACGGCCACCCAGACCGCCGCGGCGGCCGCGACCAGAACAGTGGCGATCAGGAACAGCATCAGCGCTTCCCGCAGACCCCGGACGACCGTCATCGCCGACCCACCCCTTCGTCCCGGGCGGTCCGGCCGCCCCGGACGAACATTGTTCCCTATCGACGTCATGCGGCGCTGTCCCGAACCGGACCGGTCGCGCGGCATCGGGGGGAGGTGTGGACGTGGGACGGTGTGCTGCCGGTGTTCAGCGCGGCGGATGCCGGTCGACGACCGGCATCCGCCTCCGCTTGGCGACATGCGTCGCGGTCAGCGCTTCTCCTGCTGCATCCGGGACATCAGCAGCTGTTTACCCTGCTCGCCCGCCTTGCGACTGTTGTCCTGGATCATGCGGAACCAGTTGGCGAGTTCACTGTCGCCGCGCTGCTCGGCGTCGGCGATGTACGTGTCCATCCGGTACACGTTCTCCAGCGACATCTGCAACGCCCGGATCAGGTCGTAGTTCTTGTCCTTCACCGGGCTGGCCTGCTCCTTGACCATCGTCGCCACGGCGCACCTCCCCTGTCGGCTCACGGGTGAGACCGACGCATACCCGGCCGGCTGACGTTCACGCCCGCCTCCGGCGTGCGCCGGTGGCGCGGTTACCAGGCAGCCGGGTCGGGTAGGGGGTGCCGCATGGCCGAACTGGCAACCTTGTGGATCATCCGGCATGGCGAGAGCACGGCGAACGTGGCGGCAACCGAGGCCGAGTCCTCCGGCGCGGACCTGATCGGGCTCACCCACCGGGACGCCGACGTGCCGCTCTCCCCCACCGGCGAGGAGCAGGCCCGAGCCACCGGCCGCTGGCTGGCCGGTCTGCCCGCGGACCGGCGCCCGGACGTGGCGGTGGTCTCGCCGTACCTGCGGGCGGTCTCCACCGCCGAGCTGGCCCTGCACGGCACCGGGGTGCCGGTGAGCCGGGACGAGCGACTGCGCGACCGGGAGCTGGGCATCCTCGACGGCCTGACCGGGCACGGCGTGCAACGGCGCTTCCCGGAGGAGGCGGAGCGCCGCGCGCGGCTGGGCAAGTTCTACTACCGGCCTCCGGGCGGCGAGGCCTGGACCGACGTGGCGCTGCGGCTCCGCACGCTGCTCGGCGACCTCCGCCGGGACCACGAGGGCCAGCGAGTGCTGCTGTTCGGCCACGACGCGCTGGTCTTTCTGCTGCGCTACCTGGTGGAAGGCCTGACCGAGCCGGACCTGATGGCGCTGACCCGCGAACACGTGATCGCCAACTGCTCGATCACCGACTGGTCGGCCGACACCGAGGGTCGGCTGACGCTTGGCGGTTTCAACGAGGTCGGCCACCTGCGCCGGCAGGGCGCCCAGCCGACCAGGGAGGACGAAATCCATGCCGAGCCGGTCTGAGGTGAAGGTGATCACGCCGGGGCTGCTGCGGGACTGGGAACTGCCGGTCCCGGCCGGCGGCAAGGAGAGCCGGGGCACCGTGCTGGTGGTCGGCGGCTCCCGCTTCACCCCCGGGGCGGTGCTGCTCGCCGGGGTTGCCGCGCTGCGTGCCGGCGCCGGAGTGCTCCAGCTCGCCGCCGCCGAATCCACCGCCGCCACCCTGAGCATCCAGGTGCCCGAGGCCCTGGTGGTCGGGCTGCCGGAGACGCCGGACGGCGCGGTGTCCGCCGACGAGGCCGGCCAGCTCGGCGAGCTGGTCGGGCAGGCCGACGTGGTGACCCTCGGCCCGGGGCTGAAGGGGATCGAGGAGACCCGCCGCCTGCTGCGTCTGGTCCTGGACGCGGCCGAACCGCGCACGCCGCTGGTGCTCGACGCGTACGCCCTCGGCGCGCTCAGCCACGAGCCGGACCTGCTGGTCGGCTCGGGGCGACCCGCGGTGCTGACCCCGAACGTCACCGAGGCCGGGCACCTGCTCGGCCGGGACCCGGGCGACGACCTGGACGCCGAGGCGGCCGAGCTGGCCGCCCGGTACGAGGCGGTCGTCTCGCTCTACGGGCACGTGGCCACCCCGGACGGGCAGCGCTGGCGCGAGGAGAGCGGCGACGCCGGGTTGGGCACCTCCGGCAGCGGGGACGTGCTCGCCGGTCTGCTGGCCGGGCTGCTCTCCCGTGGGGCGGAGCCCGCGCAGGCCGCCTGCTGGGCGGCGTTCGCGCACGCGGTGAGCGGGCAGCGGCTCATCCCTCGCTACGGCCGGATCGGCTTCCTGGCCCGGGAACTGCTCGACGAGATCCCCCGCACCCTGGCCACCGTCTGACCGACGAGATCGTCTGTTTCCGCAGTTCACCAGCGGGGTACCGGAACGGACACCAGACAAGATTCAGGGAGGTCATGCCGGTGTCCACCGATGCCATCGTCCTGCTCAAAGAGGACCACAAGGAGATGCGCCGCCTGTTCAAGGCCTTCCAGGATGCCGAGGAGGGGCCGGCGAGCCAGCGGCAGAAGCTCGTGGGCCAGATCCTGGAGGCCCTCACCGTGCACACCTACCTGGAGAACGAGGTGATGTACCCGGAGGTCCGGCAGCTCCTGCCCGACCTGGAGGACGACATCCTCGAGTCGTACGAGGAGCACCACGTGGCCGACGTGCTCTGCGCCGAGCTGGCCGCCATGGACGCGGACCACGAGCACTTCAACGCCAAGACCACGGTGCTGATCGAGAACGTCCTGCACCACGTCGAGGAGGAGGAGGATGAGTGGTTCCCCAAGGTCCGCGAGGCCCTGGGCCGCAAGCAGCTCCAGGAGATCGGCGAGCGGATGATCGCGCTGCGCGCCGACGCCCCGCGTACGCCCAGTGACCCGAAGGCGATCAAGAAGGCGATCGACGCGGTGACCGCCTGAACCACCCGCGTACGACACAGGGCCCGGCTCGCGCCGGGCCCTCGTCGTGTGCGCGCCCGCTCGGGGTCGGCGTCAGCTACCCGAGCCCGGCTCGGCCATCCGGCGGTGCTGCTCGGACTTGAGCTTGTCCGGAACGATCTTGCCGGCCGCGGTCTGCACCTTGTTCATCAGCGAACCCGCGGTCACCGTCTGGTCGCCCTTCATCAACGCGGCGAAGCCCTGCGCGGCGACCTTCGCCGGGTCGTCCTTCTTCCCGGAGCCCACCCGGGTGTCCTCCATGTCGGCCCGCTCGAAGAACTCGGTGTCCGTCGGTCCGGGCATCAGCGAGGTCACCGTGACGCCGCTGTCCTTCAGCTCGTTGCGCAGCGCCTCCGCGAAGGACTGCACGAACGACTTCGACCCGTTGTAGACCGCCTGGAACGGCCCCGGCATGGTGGAGGCGATCGACGAGGTGAACAGCACCCGGCCCGCGCCCCGCTCGACCATGCCCGGCAGCAGCCGCTTGGCCAGGTGCACGGTCGAGCGCACGTTGAGGTCGACGATCTCCAGCTCGTCCCGCAGGTCGGTGCCGCCGACGAAAGCGCCGCCGGCGCCCCGCCCGGCGTTCAGGGCCAGCGCATCCAGCGGACGCCCGGTCGCGGCGACCGCCGCGGCCAGTTCCTCCACGCCCTCCTCGCTGGCCAGGTCGACGCGGACCGACTTGACCTGCGGGCCGCCGTCGCGGCGCAGCTTCTCCGCGGCCTCCGCGATGCCCTGATCCTCGGCGGCGATGATCAGGTCGAACCCGTGCTCGGCGAACTGGGCGGCCAACTCGTATCCGATCCCGCTGGACGCCCCGGTCACCAGGGCGAGCGGTCGGTCGGTCTTCGGTGTGGTCATGGTGTCGCTCCTCTCGTGCGAATCGCGGCCGCACCCGCACCGGTGCGGCAGACCCCTACCGTGTGCCCCGACACGGACCGCCCAACCACGCCGGCGGGTCGCATGCGGAGGTCGGCCGGGCGTGCCCGGGCCGGCCCGGTAGGATCGGCGCGGGCCGTTACTGGCGCGTGGGGATGGAGAACCATCGGGGAGCGGCCCCGTCACGAGGACGTTTGCCGAGCGCCTGGGCCTTCCGCACGTCTGTAGGAGGTCGCATGTCGCGCAACGCCGAGTCCACCGCATTCCGGAGTGCCCTTGAGGTGATCCGGGCTGTCGAGCCGCGGGTGGCCGACGCCATCGGCGCCGAGCTGACCGATCAGCGGGAGTCCCTCAAACTCATCGCCAGCGAGAACTACGCCTCCCCGGCGACCCTGCTCGCGATGGGCAACTGGTTCAGCGACAAGTACGCCGAGGGCACCGTCGGGCGACGCTTCTACGCCGGTTGCCAGAACGTCGACACCGTCGAGGCGCTCGCCGCCGAGCACGCCCGCGAGCTGTTCGGCGCGGCGCACGCCTACGTGCAGCCGCACTCGGGCATCGACGCCAACCTGGTCGCGTTCTGGGCGGTGCTGGCCGACCGGGTGGAGTCCCCCGCGCTGAAGAAGGCCCAGGTACGCCAGGTCAACGACCTCACCGAGGCCGACTGGTTCGCGCTGCGCCGGGAGCTGGGCAACCAGCGGATGCTCGGCATGTCGCTGGACGCCGGCGGCCACCTCACCCACGGCTTCCGGCCGAACATCTCCGGCAAGATGTTCGACCAGCGCAGCTACGGCACCGACCCGGCGACCGGCCTGATCGACTACGACCGGGTGGCCGAGGCGGCCCGGGAGTTCAAGCCGCTGATCCTGGTCGGCGGCTACTCGGCGTACCCCCGGAAGGTGAACTTCCGGATCCTGCGGGAGATCGCCGACTCGGTCGGCGCGACCTTCATGGTCGACATGGCGCACTTCGCCGGCCTGGTGGCGGGCAAGGTGTTCAGCGGCGACTTCGACCCGGTGCCGCACGCGCACATCGTCACCACCACCACGCACAAGTCGCTGCGCGGTCCGCGCGGCGGCATGGTGCTCTGCCAGCCGGAGCTGGCCGACCAGGTGGACCGGGGTTGCCCGATGGTGCTCGGTGGCCCGCTGCCGCACGTGATGGCCGCCAAGGCGGTCGCCCTGGCCGAGGCCCGCCGCCCGGACTTCGCCGACTACGCCCAGCGGATCGTGGACAACGCGCAGGCCCTCGCCGAGGGGCTGCTGAGCCGGGGCGCGAAGCTGGTCACCGGCGGCACCGACAACCACCTGGTGCTGATCGACGTGTCCGGCTACGGGCTCACCGGCCGGCAGGCCGAGCAGGCGCTACTGGACTCGGGCATCGTCACCAACCGCAACTCGGTCCCGCAGGACCCGAACGGCGCCTGGTACACCTCCGGCATCCGGATCGGCACCCCGGCTCTGACCACCCGCGGCCTGGGCACCGCGGAGATGGACCAGACGGCCGAGCTGATCCACACCGTGCTCACCCAGACCACGGCCGGCGCCAACGCCGACGGCACGCCGTCGAAGGCCAAGTACGCGCTCGACCCGGCCCTCGCCGACAAGATCGCCCGCCAGGCCACCGACCTGCTGACCCCGTTCCCCCTCTACCCCACCGTCGACCTGACCTGACCCCGCCGGTCGCGCTGACCTGACCCCGCCGGTCCCGTCGACCTGACCCCGCCGGTCCCGTCGATCATGGGGTTGTGGTGCCCGGTACGACCGGGCGGGCGGCTTAGTTCAGGGGGCGCTTGAGGTGGTAGCGGTGGACTTCGGTGCTGCCCTGGACGTTGTTCACGTCCTCGGCGGCGGAGACCAGCTCCCAGCCCTCGCGGCCGACGCGGTTGAGGTGCGCGATGGCGGTGTCACCGAAGGCGGTGATGTCCCTGCGCGACCCGTCCGGCGCGTACCAGACGAACGAAACGTGAAAATTGCGGCCCTGCCCCTGATAGCGGCGGACGAGCAGGGCGTACTCCCAGGCAACCATGCCGCCCATTATGACCGTCCACGCAGGACGGCGGCACGCGGGTCGTCGCGCATTGCCATCCGATGAACGCGGTGTGTCAGCACCCCGAGCGGGCCGTGGCCAGGCTCAGCCCACCGCCACCGACCCCCGCCGTCCGGCGTAAAGCCGGTTGCGCACCTGGCCCGGTCCCCGCAGGCTCAGGTGGATGAACGCACAGAACCTCCCCGACGTACCCGACACCGACGACGCGGTGGCCGGCCGGATTGACGAGGCACTGGTCCGCCGCCTGGTCGCCGACCAGTTCCCGCACTGGGCCGAGCTGCCGGTACGCGCGGTGGAGGTCGACGGCTGGGACAACCGCACCTTCCACCTGGGCGACGCGATGAGCGTGCGGCTGCCCAGCGGCGAGGGGTACGCCCTCCAGGTCGCCAAGGAACAGCGCTGGCTACCGGTGCTCGGCGAACGGCTGCCGCTGGAGGTGCCCACCCCCCTGGCCCAGGGTCGGGCGGGCGCCGGCTACCCGTACCCGTGGTCGGTCTACCGATGGATCGACGGACAGACCGCCCGGCCCGAGCGGATCGACGACCTGACCCGATTCGCCACCGACCTCGCCGGCTTCCTGCGCGCCCTACGGTGCGTCGACGCCACGGGCGGCCCCATCGCCGGCCGGCACAGCGCCTGGCGGGGCGCGCCGCTGTCCACCTACGACGCCGAAACCCGGGCCGCGATCGAAACGCACCGTGACCGGCTACCCGTCGCCGCCGTCAACGACATCTGGCAGGCCGCCCTCGACGCCACGTGGGCCGCGCCGCCGGTCTGGTTCCACGGCGACGTCGCGGCCGGCAACCTGCTGGTCCGCGACGGCCAACTGGCCGCCGTCATCGACTTCGGCTGCTGTGGTGTCGGCGATCCCGCCTGCGACACCGTGATCGCCTGGACGCTGCTGCACGGCCTGAGCAGGGCCACCTTCCACGACGCGCTCGACGTCGACGCGGCCACCTGGGCTCGCGGGCGCGGCTGGGCGCTGTGGAAGGCGCTGATCACCCTGGACAATCCCGAGCCGGGCAAGGCGGCCGAGGCCCGACACGTGCTCGGCCAACTGCTCGCCGAGCACACCGTGGCTCGCTGAACCGCCGTACCGTGTGGACATGGCCAGCTGGGAGGACGTCCGCCGGATCGCGTTCGCACTGCCCGAGACCACCGAGCGGGCCTCGTACGACGGGCTGCCCGCCTGGCGGGTGCGGGACAAGCCGTTCGTCTGGGAACGGCCACTGCGCGCGGCCGACCGGGCCGCCCTCGGCGCCGCCGCGCCCGACGGGCCGATCCTCGGCGCGCGGGTGCCCGACCTCGGCGTCAAGGAGGCCCTGCTCGCCGACGACCCGTCGGTCTACTTCACCACCCCGCACTTCGAGGGCTACCCGGCGGTGCTGGTCCGGCTCGACCGGATCGGCGGGCCCGAGCTGACCGAGGTGATCACCGAGGCCTGGTACGCCCGCGCCCCCAAGCGGCTCGCCGCCGCCCACCGCGCCCAGCAGGAGCCGGCCGGCGGCTAGCTCGCTGGGGTGCGGCCGACGTGGGGGCGACATCGATCCGACCGGGCCAGCCGTGCCGTCCGGAGAGTTCGTCGCGCGTTCGCCTGGTGGCCCCGTGGGCGTCGGCAGGGATCGCTAGCGTCGGCCGTCGGCACCGCGCCCCGGGCCCTGGCCGGCGCCCGGCACGTCCCGCACTCCCCCGATGCCAGGAGACTGCCGCATGACGTCGTCACCCACCCGCCGCACCACCGCCGAGGTCACCGCCGTCCACCGGATCGGCGACAGCGCGCCGCACAGCGCCTTCACCGACCTGGTCCGGTACGCCGGGAGCTGGTTCTGCGCCTTCCGTGAGGCACGGACCCATCTCTCCGACGACGGCGTGATCCGGGTGCTGAGCTCGGCCGACGGTCGATCGTGGACGTCCGCGACCGTCGTCCGCCAGCCCGGGACCGACCTGCGCGACCCGCGCTTCGTCCTGCGGCCCGACGGGCAGCTGCAACTGCTGGCGGTGGCAGCAACCGGCGAGACCACCAAGTCGTTCCAGACGATGACCTGGCTGTCCGCGGACGGGCGCGCGTGGGGCGAGCCGGTCCCCGTCGGCGAACCGGACGTCTGGGTGTGGCGGGCGGTCTGGCACGACGGCGCGATGTACGGCGTCGGATACGCCACCCGGGATCCACGGTTCGCCCGGCTCTACCGCAGCGTCGACGGCATCGACCTTCAGCCGTGGGTGCCGACACTGTTCGAGGGTGGCTACCCCAACGAGTCGGGGCTGGTCGTCGACCCGGACGGCACCGCCATCTGCCTGCTGCGCCGCGACGGTGACGCCGCAACCGCGCAGCTCGGCCGCGCCCGCCCGCCGTACCGGGACTGGAGCTGGACCGACCTCGGTGTCCAGATCGGCGGGCCGACGCTGCTCCGGCTGCCCGACGGGCGGCTGCTAGCTGGGCTGCGCCTGCTCGACGGCGAGGTGCGCACGGCGGTGTGTGCCGTGGACCCGGAGCGGGGCGAGCTGACCGAACTTGTCGCGCTGCCCTCCGGCGGCGACACCAGTTACCCCGGCCTGGTCTGGCACGACGACCTGCTGTGGGTCAGCTACTACTCCTCGCACGAGGAGCGGACCTGCGTCTATCTGGCCGAGGTCAGCCTGACCGGCTGAGCGACCGGTCGGCCGGGCTGCCGCCCGCCGGGCGGGCGGGGCCGGGTCGTCGACCCGGTGCAGCGGGCCCGTCACGGCGTGGCTGCCGAGGACAGCGCGTCAGCCGAGCGGACCGCCTTGCCGGTGGTGGTGCGGGGCGACTGGTCGAGCGGGCGCGGGATCACCGCCGCCCCGGCGGACCGGGTGGCCGGCACCACCGCCGGGAAGCCGTTTCACGCATCTAGCCCGGTTTGATCGTGGCGAGTTGGACAAGCAGCTGAACGAGCCGATACGCCTCGGCGACGTCAGCGGCGTGGAAACCGACCGTCCGGCCGCCGCCGACGCGGGCCACACCCGGCACCAGGACGGCGAGGTCGACCATGTACGGGCCGTACAGGTCGATCTCGACCTCCAGCGGCCCGGCCATGGTCAGCGGGGGAATCGAGGCGCGTTGGGTGATGGCATCGGCGGCGGCGTGGCGCAGCCGCTCCCGTGCCTCCTGCGGATGGAGAGCCACCGCGGCGGCCTGCCCCAGGGCCTGCTTGACCGCGACGGTGACCGCCGAGGGCACCAGCTCACTGAGTTCCGCGCAGGCGGTGTCGTCTCCGCTGAGCAGGACGACGGGCGCGTCCAGGTGCCCCGCCATGGCCGCGTTGAGGCCGATCTCGCCCAGCGACCGTCCGCCTACCCGCACGTCGAGGATGGCGTCACTCATCGTGTGCGCCAGCACGGCGGGCCCGCTACCGGCCCGAGCGTGATAGCCGACGAGCAGGACGGCCTCCGTGTGCTCGTCCAGCCCGGCGAGCATGCCCAGCGGACGGGGTCTGCCCCGCACGAGGTGAGCACGCCGGTCGAGGTCCTCCGGCAGGAGGTTCCGAAACGATCCGTGTGCGTCGGCGACCCACACCACGGCTTCGGGTTCGGCATCGAGAACCCCGGCGATCACCGCGTTCGCCTCGGCCGTCGTCAACGCACGCCCGCGCTCGTAGTCGTACCGATCCGGATTCGTCTCGACGGAGTGCACGACCCCCGAGATGCCCTCCATGTCGACGGAGATGAGTACCTTCATGGACCGGGGACACTACGCGCTCCCGCCGCCGTCTCGACCCCGCCGTGCAATGCAGCGTGCTCGTGGGGACGATCCTCGCCGTCGGCACGCCCGACGCGCACGCATGCTGTCCCGCAATCTTGGACAGTTTCCGTTAGCTCGTAACGGAAACTGTCCAAGATTGCCAGAGACGTAGCGACGCCGTCAGGCCAGTGCTGGCGTCTGGGCGTGGATGTGGAAGCGCAGCGAGCGCGCGTCGGTGAAGCACTCCCGCATCGGGCGCACCAACTCCCGGTGCTCGGGGCTGCGTTCCCAGCTCTCGAAGTCGGCGAGGCTCGCCCACTCACTGGTGATCAACCACTGCTCCGGGTCCGTCGACGAGCGGCACACCTGGTCGACCAGGTGCCCCGGCACCCCGCCGGCGACCAGGTGCCGCACCGCCTCGTACGCGGCGAGGAACTGCTCGGTGCGCGGCACCGGCACCCGCACCAGGAAGACCACCCGGGCCCGCTGCTCGCTCATGGCGTCTCTCCCCTCATCGGCGCGGCCCCGCGCAGGACCAGCGCGCTGTTGAACCCGTCGAAGCCCCGCGCGCAGACCAGCGCCAACCGGCTGCGCGGGCGGCGGTGCTCACGGAGGAAATCCAGCTCGCACCCGTCGGCCACCTCGTCCGGGCCGGCGGAGCGGGGCAGTGTGTCGTGCGCGAAGGCGAGCAGCGCGGTGGCCGCGTCCAGCGCCGAGCCGCCCTGGTACGCCCGCCCGGTCAGCGGCTTCTGCGTGGTGACCGGGGGCGGCCGGTCGGCGAACACGGCACGCAGGGCCTCGGCCTCGCTGCGGTCGTAGCGGGGCACACCCAGCGCGTCGGGCAGCACCACGTCGATCCCGGCCGCCGCGACACCGGCCCGGTCCAGCGCCAGCCGCATCGCCCGGGCGTACTGTGCCGGGTCGCCGGCGCTGTCCGCCGTCGTGTGCGCGGCGTCGTGGGTGGCGCCCCAGCCGCTCACCTCGCCGTAGATCCGGGCGCCCCGCGCCAACGCGTGCCCGATCTCCTCCACCACGAACACCGCGCCGCCCTCGGCGGGCAGGTAGCCGGTGGCCGCGGCGTCGAACGGCCGGTACGCCCGCTCCGGGTCGGCGACGTCGCTGAGCAGCCCGGAACGCAGCTGACAGGCCAGCGCGTACGGGCTCAACGGACACTCGGTGGCCCCCGCGATCACCACCGGCGTGCCCCGGCGTACCGCCCGGGCGGCGTGCGCCAGGCTGTCCAACCCGCCGGCCGTCTCCGCGACCAGCACCCCGCTCGGGCCCTTGAACTGGTGGTGGATGGACAGTTGCCCGACACTCGCCGCGTAGAACCAGGCGATCGACTGGTACGCCCCGACCGTCCGCGACGAACCACCCCAGAGCCGTTGCAGCTCCCGCTGGCCGAACAGGTTGCCCCCGGACGAGCTGGCCAGGGTCACCGCGTAGCCGTACGGGTCGGGAGCCCGCTCGGGCAGCCCGGCGTCGGCCAGCGCCAACCGGGTGGCCGCGAAACCGAGATGCGTCCACCGGTCGGTCTGCACCAACTGTCGACTGTCCGCGTACCCGTCGGCGGTGAAGTCGGGCACCTCCCCGCCGAAGCGGGTCGGGTAGCCGGACGGGTCGAACAACGTGATCGGCCCGGTCCGTCGGGTGCCGGCCAGCACGGTGCGCCAGTGCGCGTCCGCGCCCACACCGCTGGGCGCGACGACGCCGATGCCGGTCACCACCGCCCGGGCGGTCACGCCGCCACCGCACCGGGCAGCCGGCGGAACACCATCGCGGACTGGAAGCCGCCGAACCCGCTGCCCACCGACAGCGCCACGTCCACCGGGACCTCCCGCGCCTCGTTCGGCACGTAGTCCAGGTCGCACTCCGGATCCCGCGTGGTCCAGTTGGCCGTCGGCGGCACCACGCCGAACTCGATGGCCAGCGCGCAGGCCGCCATCTCAATCGAGCCGATCGCGCCGAGCGAATGCCCGACCATCGACTTGATCGAGCTGATCGGCACCCGGTACGCGGCCTGGCCCAGCGCCCGCTTGAACGCGGCCGTCTCGTGCCGGTCGTTCTGCCGGGTGCCCGAGCCGTGCGCGCTGATGTAGGAGACCTGCTCGGGGGCGATCCGGCCCTGCTTGAGCGCGTCGGTGACGGCGAGCCCCATCTCCAACCCGTCCGGGCGCAACCCGGTCATGTGGTAGCCGTTGCTACGGCTCGCGTAACCGGCGACCTCGCAGTAGACGTGCGCGCCACGCCGCCGGGCGCGCCCGGCCTCCTCCAGCACCAGCACCGCCGCGCCCTCGGCCAGCACGAACCCGTGCCGGTCCGCGTCGAACGGACGCGAGGCGTGCGCCGGATCGTCGTTGTCCGGGCTGGTCGCCTTGATCGCGTCGAACGAGGCGACGGTGACCGGCGAGATCGGCGAGTCGGCCGCGCCCGCCAGCACCACGTCGGCCTCACCGTCCACGATCAACTGATGGGCGTAGCCGATCGCGTCGATGCCCGAGGTGCATCCGGTGGAGACGACCTGCGCCGGGCCGTGCAGCCCGTGCCGGCAGGCCACGTCGGCGGCCAGGCTGCTGGGCACCAGAGCCTGATAGAGGTACGGGCCGCCGCGCGCCGCGTCGACCAGCCAGCGCCGGCCGTGCTCGCTGAGCGTCACGTACTCCTGCTCCAGGGCCATCGTGCCGCCCACCGCGGTGCCGAGCACCACCCCGGCCCGGTCCCGCTCCGCGTCGGTGAGCACCAGGCCGGCGTCGGCGACCGCCTCGGCGGAGCACGCCAGCGCGAACTGCACGTACCGGTCGGCCCGGCGCCGCTCCGCCTCGGTGAGCCCGGCGGCGACCGGATCGAAGTCGCACTCGGCGGCGATCTGCGACCGGAACGCGGACGGGTCGAAGAAACTGATCCGCCGGGTCGCGGTACGCCCCTCGGTGATGGTCTTCCAGAAACGGTCCCGGCTGGCGCCGCCCGGGGCGACCACCCCGACGCCGGTCACCACCGTGCGGCGCCCGGTCACAGCGCCACCTCGGTTCGCGACTGCGGGGCTCGCAAACCCGGCTCACTCCTCGCGCTCACGACCCGCCCCGCTGTTCGACGAGCTCGGTGTCCACGTGCCCCAGCTCCGGGCGGGGGGCCAGCGGGCCCAGGTGGAAGACCACCTCGGCCGGTTCGACGCCGGTGTTGCGCAGCCGGTGTCGCACGTTGACCGGCACGAACAGCGCCTCGCCCGCAGCCAGCAGCGTCGGCTGGTCGTCCAGGTCGACGGTGATCGCGCCGCGCGCCACGTACAGGAACTCCTCGCTGTACGGGTGGTAGTGCTCCGCGATGCGCTCCCCCGGCGCGAGCGTGGCCACCCCGAGGAAGCCGGAGGTGCTGCCGACGGTGCGTGGGCCGAGCAGCACCCGCAGCTCACCGCCGCGCCGCCGGTCGGCCGGTACGTCCCGGGCGGCGATCGGTCGGGTGCCCAGATCACTCATCGCCGGCCTCCGTCGGCTCGTCGCCGGCCGCGGGCCGGCCCTGTTCGGCGCGCTGTCGGGCGATCCGCTCCACCCGGTCCTTGATCACCCCGAGTTGGATCACGCTGTTGGTGTTGATCCGCTCGGTCATCGCGGCGTTGTCGACCGGCGCGGTCGGCTTCATGGCGAAGTCCTGCACCCAGGTCATCCGGGTGCCGCCCTCCTCCTCGGTGTAGCGCCAGTGGATCCGCATGTACTCGAACGGCCCCGTCTCCACCCGGTGCGCCCGGACCTGCCGGCTCACCGGGTCGGCGGTGCGTTCACTGACCCAGCTCCACGCCACCCCGTTCTCGTCCGGGTGCATGGTGAGCCGGAACCGCACGGTGTGCCCGTCGCGGTGCAGGATCTCCACCACGGCGTACTCGGTGAACAGCTCCGTCCAGTTCGCCACGTCGTTGGTGATCTCCCAGACCAGTGCCAGCGGCGCGTCGATGAGCACGCCGTTCTCGGTGTGTCCGGGCGGATCGGCGCGGCGGGCGACCAGGTCGGCCACCGCCGGGATGCTCAGCTGCCCGGACTGCTCCGGGATGCTCACCTGCCACCGGTCGGCGACGACCGCGGACAGCTCCAGCAGCGCGAGCGAGTCCATGCCCAGCTCCTCCAGCGACGCGGCGGGCGCCCGGGCCGCGGCGTCGGCGTCCAGCCCGCAGTGCGCCACCAGGATGTCGGTGATCTCGGCGGTCAACGGGCGACCATGGGTGACGGTCATCGGGTCCTCCTGTGGGTTGCGTCGGGCTCCGCGGCGGGCGCGGGGCGCGGTGTGGGGGTCGGCCGCCGCGCGGGCGCCGGGTCGGGCGCGGCGAGCAGACGGTCGACCAGGCCGGTGGTGTAGCGGCCCTTGCGGAATGCGGCGTCGTCGAGCACCCGCCGGACGAACGGGATGGTGGTTCGTACGCCCGGCCCGGCGACGTCGAACTCCTCCAGAGCGCGCTCCAACCGGTTGAGCGCCAACTCCCGGTCGGGCGCCCAGACCACGACCTTGGCCAGCAGCGAGTCGTACCAGGGACCGACCAGGTAGCCGGCACGGGCGTGGGTGTCCACCCGGGTGAACGGCCCGCCGGGCGGGGTGAACCGCTCCAGCCGGCCGGGGGTCGGGACGAAGCCGCGCTCCGGGTCCTCGGTGTTGACCCGGCACTCCACCGCGACGCCGTGCAGGCGGATCTCCTCCTGCCGCCACCGCAGCGGCACCCCGGCGGCGATGTGCAGCTGCTCGTGCACCAGGTCCACCCCGGTGACCATCTCGGTGACCGGATGCTCCACCTGGATCCGGCAGTTGATCTCCAGGAAGTGGAACCGTTCCTCCGCGTCGACCAGGAACTCGAGCGTGCCGGCGCCGACGAAACCGACCTCCAGCGCGCCCCGCAACGCGGTCTCCGCGATGGCGTCGAGCGTGCCGGCGGGCAGCGCCGGCGCGGGCGCCTCCTCGACCAGCTTCTGGTGCCGGCGCTGCACCGAGCAGTCCCGGGTGCCCAGGTGCACGCCGTTGCCGTGCGCGTCGCAGAGCACCTGCACCTCGACGTGCCGGGCCTCGGCCAGGTACCGCTCGACGTACACCCGGTCGTCGCCGAAGGCGGCCTGCGCGGCGGCCCGGGTGCGGGCGTACGCCCGGGCCAGCTCGGCCGGCTTGCGCACCACGGTCATCCCTCGGCCGCCACCCCCGGCGGCGGCCTTGACGATGACCGGGTAGCCGATGGCGCCGGCCACCTCGGCCGCCGCCGCGGCGGTCGGCACCGGCTGGACGCTGCCCGCCGGCAGCGGCAGACCCGCCCGGCTCATCAGGGCCCGGGCCGAGGACTTGTCGGCCAGCGCGGCCATCACCGCCGGCGGCGGGCCGATGAAGGTCAGCCCGTTGTCCGCGCAGATCTCGGCGAAGTCGGCGTCCTCGGAGAGGAAGCCGTAGCCGGGGTGCACGGCCTGCGCACCCACCTGCCGGGCCGCCTCCACGATGGCGGCGGCGTTGAGGTAACTGCGCCGGCTCGACGCCGGCCCGATCCGGACCGCCTGGTCGGCGAGGCGGACCGCCGCGGAGTCGGCGTCGGCCGCGGAGTAGACCACCGCCGTACGGACGCCGAGTTCCCGGCAGGCCCGGAGCACCCGCAGCGCGATCTCACCCCGGTTGGCGATCAGCACGGTCTCGAACATCGCTCACCCACCCCGCGCCGTCAGGCCGGATCCAGCTCGACCAGCGGCTGGTCGTACTCCACCGGCTGGCCGTCCTCGACCAGGATCGCGACCACCCGGCCAGCGCGGTCGGCGGCCACCTCGTTCATCAGCTTCATCGCCTCGACGATGGCGACCGGCTGACCCGGACGGACCAGGTCGCCGACCGCGACGAACGGCGCCGCACCGGGTTCCGGGGCCCGGTAGAAGGTGCCGACGATCGGCGCCCGCACCGCGGCGTGCCCGGGCACCGGCGGCCGGATCAGCGCCGCCGGCGGGCCGGGCGCCGGTGGCGCGGCCGGCGGTGC
>NZ_RCVI01000385.1:0-14847 GCF_003667455.1 Micromonospora sp. CV4
CCAGACCCGCAAGCCCGGGCCGATCCCGCACCCCCGATCGAGCCACAACGGACGGCAGGCCAAACCCACACCCGAGCTGACCGGCAGCCCAGGGCAGATCCCAGACCCGCAAGCCCGGGCCGATCCCGCACTCCCGGCCGATTCCGCACGGACGGCAGGCCAGGTCAGCCCTGCGGAAGGACGCACGCCCCGGAGCCGCACCGACGTCACGGCACAGACGTGGCTGGCGCCCGTCGGACATTCCGACGGGCGCCAGCCTGGCGTACTACCCGGGCCCTGCCCGGTCGGTGGTGCGGATCAGTGCGCGGCCCCACCGAAGCGCTGGCGACGACGCCACGCGAGGGTCAGCAGCAGCATGACCGCGCCGGCGCCGACCAGGCCGCCGCCGAGCTTCATGGGCGTGCTGAGGCTGCTACCCGTGACGGGCAGCGGCTGCTTCTTGTGCAGCACCCGAAGCTCGGCGCTGGCGGTCCGACCGGACTCCCGGCCGGTGGCGGTGAAGGTCAGCAGACCCGTCACCGACGGCCGGTAGCTCCGGGTGAACTGGCCCGCGGCGTTGGTGCGCGCCGTGAAGCTCAGCGGCGCGCTCGCCTGGTACGCCACCGGAGCCATTGCCACGGTGCTGCCGTCGCTGCGTCGGGCCGGTGCCTGACCGGCAGCCGGGGCCGCCAGCGGCGTGACCGACACGACGATGTCGACGGTCTCGTTCGGACCGAAGCCCGTACCGGTCAGCACGACCGTCTCGCCGAGGAAGATCGTCGGCCGGTTGACGGTCAGCGACGGGGGTGCGGGCACGTACGGCGGTGGCTGTGGCGTGTCCGTGATCGTCGGCGACGGCTGCGGCTGCGGCTGTGCCGCCCCCGCCGCGGTCGGCACGGCCACCACGGCCAGGCCGACCGTGAGCGCCATGATGATGCGGGATAGCCGCATGATTGGTTCCCTCCTACTGGTCACAGCTTGGTGCGGAATGAACTTGGGTGGTCCAAGGGCTGGCGGTGGGGGTCAGCCACAGCTCGGCCTGTCCGACGCCGGTCTTCGCGGTCAACACGGTGACCTCCAAGACCCGTTCGGCGCCGGGGCTCGCCTCGACGTTGGCCGTGGCGACCTGGCGGCGTCGTTCGGTGCCGCTGCCCAGTGCGATCTCCGTACCGTCGAGGCGCGCGTCGAGCACACTTCCGCCCGCCGGACTGAAGATCGACACCAGCGTGCGGATGGTGTACGGGTCCCCCGCCAGGCCGAGGCCGAGGACCGACTCACTGAGACCGGACTTCGGCGCCGTCGAGCGCAGGGTCACCCGCAGCCGGAGCTCACGGCGGCCGTCGGGCCGGCATTCGCCGACCGTGAGGTTCGCCGTCGGCCGCAGGTAGTAGCCGAGCTTCGCGCCGCTGCCGTCGTTGAGGAACACGCCGACCGTCGGCACGGTGTCCTGTTCCGGAAGCGTCCCGGCCATCCGGCTGTCGCCGAATGTCCGCTGTTCTTCAGGTCGGGCACTCCAGAACAATATCCGGCGTTCGGTGATAGCACGGTCAAATGCGGACAACAACACCCGTGGGTTGACATTCTTCTTGAAGAAGGCGTCAAACACCGCGGCGGCGGACGCCGTGAAGAACTCGTCCTGCTGCTTGAGGTCCAACCGCTGGTAGGTCTCGTTGAGCAGCGTCTGCACGACCTTCTCGCTGGCCAGGGGGACGCCGCCGGGCACCAGAACCGGGCCGGTCGCCTTGAGCAGGTAGGACAGCACCACCGGATCGACGGCGAGGACGCCGTCCACCTTGGTGCCGGTCTTGCGGCGGAACATCTCCCGGTACAGCGCGGCGGCGGTCGGGAAGTGCGGGGTCAGGTTGACGTCCGCGGGATAGATGCCCGGCAGGTCGGTCCAGACTGCCCTGATCTCGGCGGGCAGCTTCAGCGCGGGGGTGAATCGGCCGAGGGAGGCGCTGCTGCCCTGCCGGCCCATCCGGACCTCGCCCTTCTCGGCCTCGATCATCGCGTACGCCCCGAACATTCCGCCGGTGGCACGCAACTCGGCGAGGTTCTGCGAGACCAGCAGGTACCGGCGAGGACCGTTGGCACCGAGGAGTGGCGGCAGCAGTCGGGCGCCCTGGTCGGCGGCCGTGGTGAGGCCGGCGAGCCGGTCGATCTCGCCACGCAGGTCGGTCAACGCCTGCCGGATCTGGCTGACCAGACGGTCGGCGGGCACCGCGGCCAGGTCACGGCGGGTGCGCTGCACCGCACCGTCCACGCGGGACAGCTCGGCGGAGGCCCCGGTGAGTCGGGCCAGATCCAGCCGACCCTCGGTCGGCACCAGGCTGGTCAGGTCCATCCGGAGGAGAGTGGGGAACGCCTGCCGGGCCAGTTCGTCGATGGCCACGGCGATCTGCCGGACCGCGCCGAGGTCGTCTCCGGCGATCGGGGTACGCCGACCGAGCTGCCAGCTGGGGTCGTCGGTCGCGGCGCGGGCCGCTCCGGACTGCTCCTGGAGAGCGGCGAGGGTCCGCAGGGCACGGTCGGTGTCCCCGCCGACCACCTGGGCGCTCAGCTCGCGGGCCAGACCAGCGGCGTTGATCAGGTGGGCTCGGGCCT
Source organism: Micromonospora sp. CV4 (assembly GCF_003667455.1). Classification (NCBI taxonomy): domain Bacteria; kingdom Bacillati; phylum Actinomycetota; class Actinomycetes; order Micromonosporales; family Micromonosporaceae; genus Micromonospora; species Micromonospora sp. CV4. Next base: position 2,584 of record NZ_RCVI01000385.1, read on the forward strand.
GCCAGCCGCGGAAACCGATCCAGCCGCCGGTCGCGAGCAGCAACGAGCCGACCACCAGGGCACCGAGGAGGGCCCGTCGCAGTCGGGCCCGTCGGCGGCGCCTGGACCGGCTACGTCGCCGGCGCGGTCGTTCGCTCTCCTCCGTCACACCACACTCCCGTTTCGTGGAATCGGACAGAAGGTCCGATATCCCTGACGTTCTTAGCACGTGTCAGGGCGTCTCGTACCGTTATGGCATTTCTCGTCGTTTACGCGAAGTTTCTTCGTTGCTCGACAGGCTCGGTGACCCGGCCGGCCGCCTCGAGCAGCAGCCGCTCGATCCGGTCCACCCCGGCCGGCAACGACATCTCCCGCAGGTACGCCTCCCGGCCCCGGCGGCCCATCTCCGCCCGCGTGGGCGGTGGGATGGTGGCTGCCAACCAGAACCGGTCGGCGAGCGCGGCCCAGTCCTCCGGCGGGCAGGACAACCCGGCCCGGGCGCGTTCCACCAGCTCGGCGGTGTCCCCGCCGGCCGAGGCCACCACCGGCGCGGCGCAGGAGAGCGCGGCCTGCAGCTTGCCGGGCACCATGCCCCGCAGCTCCGGCAGGTCACGCAGCATGACGAGCTGGTAGTCGGCAGCGGCGTACAGCTCGGGCATGTCCACCGGGGACCGTCGTTCCACGAAGCGGACGTTGCCCGCGCCCAGGTCGGCGGCGAGCCCCCGCACCCGCCGCTCGTCGGCGCCCGAGCCGACCAGAACCAGCTCCATCGTGCGGTCGAGCGCGGCGGCGGCCCGTACGGCGGTCTCCAGTCCCTGCCGGGCGCCGATGGTGCCGGCGTGCATCACCACGCACCGACCGTTGCGGCCGACCAGCTGGCGGGCCGCGGCGCCGGGCGTCGCCGGGTGGAAGATCCGCTCGTCGGTCCAGTTCAGCACCAGCCGGACGCGGGCCGGGTCGGCGCCCGCCGCGACCACCAGGTCCCGCATCGACGGGGCGGCCACGGCGACCCGCGCGGCGGCCCGGTAGACGCGGGCCATCGCCGCGCCCATCCGTGCTGCCCAGCGCCCGTCGCCCGCGTCGTCGGCGCCGTCGCGCGCCCAGACGTCCTGCACGTGCAGCACCGCCGGCACCCGGCCGAGCAGCCGGAGCACTCCGGCGGCGGCGAACGTCGTGGCCGGCAACTGGAAGACGTAGAGCGCGTCCACGTCGCCGAGGAAACGGCGCGCGGTCAACGTCGCGCTGCCGGCGAAGGAGAGATAGCTGGCCATCCTGCCGCCGGTGGACGTGGCGCCGCTGGAGTACCTCGGCACCCGCCGCACGGACAGCCGTTCGCTGTGCGTCTCGTGGTGCCACCGCTGGCGCCATCCCGGGTAGACGTGCCCGCCGGGGTAGTCCGGGAACCCGGTGAGCACCCGAACCTCGTGCCCGCGCGCGGCCAGCTCCTCGGCGAGGCTGCCGGGGATGAACGCCGGCTCGGGCGGAAAGTGGTACGACAGGATGCCGATCTTCACCGGGACACCGCCGTTGGCCACGGATCGACTTCGGTCGGCGCGGCACCGCGTCCGGCGGGTGTCCGGTCCGCGTACGATGCCGACAACCCCTCCCCGCGCGGCCACCGGCGTCGACGCACCGCGCCAGCGGTGCGGCCGCCCGCGTCCGTACCGATGAAAGGGGCACCAATGGTCGACCGCGTGCTGTTCGTCTGCCACGCCAATCTGTGCCGGTCGCCGATGGCCGAGTACCTGGCCCGCCGGCTGCTGGCCGACCGGCCGGTCACCGTGGCCAGCGCCGGCACGGACGCGATGGACGGCCTGACCATGCACCCGTACGCGATGGAGATCGCGGCCGAGGGCGGCGCGGACCCGGCGGCGTTCCGTAGTCGGGGGCTGCGTCCCGAGTTTCTGGCCGACGCGACGCTGGTGCTGACCGCGACCCGGCGCCAGCGGTCGGTCTGCACCGCGCTGGCGCCGGCCGCGTTGCACCGGACGTTCACCCTGCGCCAGTTCGGACGGCTGGCCGAGGCGGCCGAGCCGCAGGCCGAGCCGACCGACGACTCGCTGCGGGCCGCGATCGCCGCCGCCGCCCACGCCCGGGGGCGGTTGCAACCCGCCGCCCCGGACGCGGACGACCTACGGGACCCGATCGGCGGCACCGCCGCCGACTTTCGACGCTGCGCCGAGGAGATCGAACGATCGCTACGACCCCTCGCCGCGCTCATCGGGGCAGCCGGGTGAGTTCCTGGGTGCGGTCGCTGACGCCGTTGACCCCGTTGCTCTCGCTGTGCCGGGCGGACGTCGCCCGGTCGGTCGGCACCGAGGGTGTGGCCGTGGAGGCGACCACCCGGTAGGCCTCGTACTGGTACGCCTCGGCCTTGGCCACCTTGGCCATGTTCAGCACACAGCCGAGCAACCGGACGGAGACCGAGTGCAGGGAGCGGGCCGCCGCGGCCACCTGGGTCCGGGAGGTCCGGCCCTGCTGCGTCACCAGTAGCGCGCCGTCGGCCTGGACGGCCACCACCACACCGTCGGTCACCGCGAGCAGCGGCGCGGTGTCGATGATCACGATGTCCGCCGACTCGCGCAGCGCCAGCAGCAGGTCCGCCATCGCCTTGGAGCCGAGCAGCTCGCTCGGGTTCGGCGGGGCGGAGCCGCTGGGCAGCACGAGCAGGGACTTGTCGCCCCAGCGCTGCACCACGTCGCCGACCTGGACGTCACCGACCAGCACGTCGGTGAGGCCGACGCCCGCGTCCAGCCCCAGGTACTCGTCGACCTTGGGGCGGCGCAGGTCCGCGTCGACCAGCAGGACCCGCCAGCCCGCCTCCGCCAACGCGATCGCCAGGTTGCAGGAGAGTGTGGTCTTGCCCTCGCCCTGCAGGGCGCTGGTCACGGCGATGACCCGGGCCGGCTCGTGCACGTCCACGAAGCGCAGGTTGGTACGCAGCTTGCGAACCGCCTCGGCCCGCGCCGAGGTCGCGGCCTCGCCGACGATCAGCGGTGCGGAGCGGGCGCCGCTCTCGAACGGGATCTCGCCGAGCAGCGGGCTGCCGGTGGCACGTTGCAGACCGGCGGCGTCGCGCAGCCGCACGTCGGCCACCCCGCGCAGGATCGCCAGGCCGACACCGAGCACCAGACCGATCAGGCCGCCGAGGGTCATGTTGCGTACCGGCTGAGGCGAGACGGGGTTGGCGCTGACGCGCGGACCGCTGACCACCTCGATCTTGATAGGCGCCTTGCCCTCGGGCGGCGTCTCAACCCGCTGCACGAGCTCGACGAACTTCGCGGCGAGGGTCTCGGTCACCCGCAGGGCCCGGCTCTGGTCGGTGTCGGTGATCGACGCGCGCAGCAGGACGGTGCCGGCCTCGGTGGAGGTGCTCACCCGGCGCTGCACCTCGTCCGCGGTGAGGCCGACCGGGTTCTCGGCCACGACGCTCTGCGCTAGCCGGTCGCTGCTGAGCAGGTCGGCGTACGACTTGACGCGCTGCTGAAGGAAGAGCCCACCCTGATAGGCGTCGCTGACGCCCTGGTTGGGGGTGGTGACGAAGAACGTCACCGAGGCGACGTACCGGGGTTGGGCCCGTACGGTCAGAAACGCCGAGACGCCCAGGGCCACCATGACGGTGACCAGCACGACCCACCAGTGCCGACGCACGTGGCGCAATTGGCGGAGCAGGTCCATCAGGCGCGCCTCCGTGCCGGTCCGGTTACGCCAAAGAACTTCACGAAAACCCCCAAGGTCGTTTGCAAACTCGTGAAACCATTAAAGCCGCTCATACGGCTTATGTCCGGAGTTATGTATTTTCAGCGGTGAGAAGTGCGTCCGCATGCCCAACCCGACAAACGTCCAATCGGCAGCGGTGACATCGGGGAAAAGTCGGCAGCCGATCGGCCGGCATGCGGATCGCCCCTGCGGTCGCCGGCACAGACGAGCCCGGATAGGGTCGACAGCGGTGTGCCGGGAAGCCTGGTCGGCGAGTGGATTCCTGCTGTCCGACATCCCGAGGTGAGCACCGCCGATGACCGACCGCACCCCACCGCCCGACCGGTCCCGACCGGCACGGCTGTTCTCGCGATCGTCCTGGCCGGAGGCCCGGCACCTGGCCGACGTGCTGCGCACCGAGACCGTCGGCGGCGCCCTGCTGCTGCTCGGCGCCGTGCTCGCGCTGCTCTGGGCGAACTCCCCCTGGTCCGAGGCGTACGCGCGGCTGGGCGACTGGGTGCCCTGGCCCGGCGGCGCCGCCTGGCATCTCGATTTGAACCTCGCCGCCTGGGCCGCGGACGGCCTGCTGGCCATCTTCTTCTTCGTCGTGGGCCTGGAACTCAAGCGGGAGTTCATCGCCGGTGAGCTGCGCGACCCGCGGCGCGCCGCGCTGCCGGTGGTGGCCGCGCTCGGCGGAATGCTGCTGCCCGCGCTGATCTACGTGGCGGTCGTCCTGACCGCGGGCGGGGAGGGGCTGCGCGGCTGGGCGATCCCGACCGCCACCGACATCGCCTTCGCGCTGGCCGTGCTCGCGGTGGTCAGCTCACACCTGCCCCAGGGCCTGCGCGCCTTCCTGCTCACCCTCGCCGTGGTCGACGACCTGTTCGCGATCACCATCATCGCGATCTTCTACACCGCCGACTTCCACCCCGTGCCGCTGCTCGCCGCGCTGGCGCCGATCGCGCTCTTCGCCCTGCTGGTGCAGCGCGGGCGTACCTGGTGGTGGGCCCTGATCCCCCTCGCGGTCGCCACCTGGGCCCTGGTGCACGCCTCCGGTGTGCACGCCACGGTGGCCGGCGTCCTACTCGGCTTCACCGTGCCGGTGCTCACCGCCCGCCGCCGGGCGGGCGGCGCGCCGGCCGCCGGCGGACCGGCGGCCGGTGCGAGCCGGGACGCCGGTGGACTCGCCGCGCACCTGGAACACCGCTGGCGACCGGTGTCGGCCGGTTTCGCGGTGCCGATCTTCGCCCTGTTCGCCGCCGGCGTCACCCTGCGCGGCACCGACCTGGGCGCCCTGCTGACCGACCCGGTGGTGATCGCCATCGTCGCCGGTCTGGTGCTCGGCAAGAGCATCGGAATCTTCGGGTCGACCTTTTTGCTGGCGCGGTTCACCCGCGCCGAGTTGGACGAGGACATCACCTGGTCGGACCTGCTCGGGATCGCGCTGCTGGCCGGCGTCGGGTTCACCGTGTCGCTGCTCATCGGCGACCTGGCGTTCGGCGCCGGGAGCACGGCCGACGACCGGGTCAAGACGGCGGTGCTGACCGGCTCGGTGATCTCCGCCGGTTTGGCCGCCACCGTGCTGGTCCGCCGCAACGGCGTGTACCGCCGGGTGGCCGAGCGGGAGCGGCTGGACGCCGACGGCGATGGCGTGCCCGACGTCTACCAGGGGTCCACCGACAGCTGACCGCTCACCCGTCCCGGCGGCCGCGGTCGATCCCGCCCCGCCGCCGGGTCAGCGGCCTCGTTCGACGGGCCGGCGCTCCTCGGTCTCCTCGGACAGCGCCTCGGCCGTCGGCTCGGTGAGGTCGTCGCCGGGCACCGCCACCTCCTCGGCGAGGTCCTGCTCGTCGGGCTTCCCGCCGGGCTGGGGCTCGGGAGCGGTGGCACCGCCGGCGAAGCCGTACTCGTTCGGTTCGTCGTGCCTGCTCATGGGGTCGTCCTCCCGCTCGCGCCGGTTTCGTCTCGTACCGTCAACGGTAGGTGGTGATCGTCCGCGGCGCAGGGCGGCCGGGATTGTCGACACGACCACGGCGGTGCGGCGCCCAGGGCCGCGCCGAGCAGCAGGCGCAGCGCGACGATCGCCGCCGAGCCGGCCAGGGTGGTCCAGCTCGGATCGCCGACGAGCCGGAGCAGCCCGGCCGCGGTCAGCAGCTCCAGCAGCACCCGGACGGCGGTCCGGCCGGCCCCGGAGGTGAGGAAGGTGACCACACCGGCGACCAGGGCCAGCGTGGTCACCGTGGTCACCAGCGCGTTCATCACGGGGAGCCTTCCCCCTCGGCCACCTGCCGCTGCTCCTGACGGATCTCCCGGCCCAGGAAGTAGTTGAGCGCCGTCCGGATCGTGGCGATCGCGGCCAGCTGGCCGATCTGGGTGAACGACGGGGACACCGCGGTGCGCAGCACGTCGGCCGCCAGCTGGAACTCCAGGCCGAGGGTCAGAAACCGGCCCAGGGTGAGGCGGATCGGCGTGAAGACGGCGGCGGTGCGGTGTCGTAGTCCTTCGACCACGAACCGCACCGCCGCCCAGACCGCCCCGACGAAGATCACCAGAGCCCCCGCGACCTCCACCACGGCGACCAGCACCTCGTCGCCCTGGCGCAGTAGCTCCGCCGCATCCACCCGGGGCCGTTACCCGCCACCGGGGCGGATAGTCGGCACTCAGGTCAACTGGCTCACCGCCTCCAGGATCAGCCAGAGACCGCAGATGGCGAAGAGCACCGCGGCGCCGTACTTGATGGCCTTCTCCGGCAGGCGGCGGCCGAGCATGCGGCCGACCATGATGGCCAGCGCGTCCGCGGCCACCATGCCGATGGTGGAGCCGAGCCAGGTGCCGAACCAGCCGTACTTGGTGGCCAGCGTGATCGTCGCAAGCATCGTCTTGTCGCCCAGTTCGGCCAGGAAGAACGCCACCGACACCGCGACGATCGCGGACTTGCTGGTCTTCTCGGCCTTGCGCTTCTCCTCGTCGGTCAGGCTGTCCCCGCGCAGGGTCCACGCGCCGAAGGCGAGGAACGCCAGACCAGCCACCAGGGTGATCCACTCGGTGGGCAGGACGGCGCCGAGGCCCGAGCCGATGGCGACCGACGCCAGGTGCACCACCGCCGTGGCGACGGTGATGCCGATTAGCACCGGCACCGGCTTGAACCGTGTGGCGAAGGTCAGCGCCATCAGCTGGGACTTGTCCCCCAGCTCGGCGACGAAGATGACGCCGAAGCTGATGACCAGCGCGGCGAAGAATCCTTCCATGACACCCTTCCCGTTCACGCCGGGAGAAGGTGCAGGGGCGCCCTCGACCCGGCTACAACAGCCTGAGTCGAAGGTCTCGCCCGCCCCGGAGACCGGGGCCGCGTGGCCGGATGCGGAACGCACCAGTATGTCGACCACGACATTGGGGGCTACTCCCCTTCGCGCGACCAGCTTAGCCGATCACCCTCCGGGCGGCCGGGGCGGGTGAAGCGGCTCACCGCGCCCGGGCCAGGGTGACCCCGAAAAGGCCTCCCGGGTCGGTCCAGAACTCCGCCGCGGCGAACCCGGCCACGGCCAGTTCGGCGGCGACCCCCGCCGGACGGAACTTCGCCGAGATCTCCGTGCGCAGCTCCTCCCCCGCGGCGAACTCCACGGTCAGGTCCAGCACCCGGGCGCGCATCGGCCGGGTCGCCCGCAGCCGCATCTCAATCCACTCGTGGTCCGGATCCCACCGGGCGACGTGTTCGAACGCCTCCGGATCGAAGTCGGCGCCCAGTTCCCGGTTGATCACGTGCAGCACGTTCCGGTTGAACTCGGCCGTCACGCCCGCCGCGTCGTCGTACGCGGGAACGATCACCGACGGATCCTTCACCAGATCGGTGCCGAGCAGCAGCCAGTCGCCCACCTCCAGCGCATCGCGCATCGCGGCCAGGAACTCGGCCCGCTCGGCCGGCAGGAGGTTGCCGATGGTGCCACCGAGGAACGCCACCAACCGCCGACCGCCGGTGGGCAGCCGGTCCAGGTGCCGGGTGAAGTCCCCGACGATGCCGCGGACCCGCAGCCCCGGATAGTCGGCGGCGATCTCGGCGGTGGACCCGCTCAGCGCGCTGACCGACACGTCGAGCGGGACGAATGTGCCCAGCCCGCCCCGCTGGGTGAAGGCGTCCAGCAGCAACCGGGTCTTCTCCGACGAGCCGGAGCCCAGCTCGATCAGGGTCTTGGCCCCGGTCAGCGCCGCGATGTCGGGAGCCCGCTCGGCCAGCACGGCCCGCTCGGCGCGGGTCGGGTAGTACTCGGGCAGGCGGGTGATCTCCTCGAACAGCTCGCTGCCCCGGGCGTCGTAGAACCACTTGGGCGGCAACCACTTCTGCTCCGCGCTCAGCCCGGCCCGGACGTCCCGGCGCAGCCCTCGCTCCAGGTCCTGCTCCTCGAGGTAGATCTCCAGCGGTTCCGCCGTCATCACATCGCCTCTCTGCTCGGTCGACCGTTGCGTGCCCCACCGGTGCGGCTCACCGGGTCGGCAGTGGAGTCACCCGCACCTCGCTCACGGTGGCGGTCACCAGGTGCCCCTCCGGAACCGACCGCCAGCCGGGGTCGTCGTCGTGCGGCTCGGACGCGAGCAGCACCGAGTCGGCCGTCGCGCGTACCGACAACGCGTGCCCGGCCACGCTGGCCACCGCCCGACGCCCGTCGGTGAGCAGCAGGTTGAGCCGTGACCCCGGCGCCGCCGCGGCGACGTCGACCACCGTCCGCCCGATCGCCTCCGTCGGATCGGCGCCTGCGCGCAGCCGCTGCCGGACCAGCGCCCAGAGCAGCGCCGAGTCGGTGGCGGCGTCCAGCGTGAGCAGATCGCGCACCGGCAGGCCGGCGGCGAGCGGCACCACCGTGTCGGGCCAGCCCCGCACCACCCCGTTGTGGCTGAACAGCCACCGCCCCTCGGCGAACGGCGCGGCGGCGCCGTCGAGCACCGCCATCCCGACGGTCGCCGAACGGACCGCGGCGAGCACCGCGGCGACGCGGGTCACCGCCGCGAGCTGGGCGATGGTCGGGTCGCTCCAGATCGGCTGGGCCCGCCGGTAGCGCACCGGATCGCCGTCACCCGGGTACCAGCCGACGCCGAACCCGTCGGCGTTGATCGTGCCGCCGCCACGCATGTCGCGGGGCGCCCACGACTGCCGCACCAGCGAGTACGGAGGATCGAACAACAACTCGGCCAGGGTGACCGGCCGCCCCAGATAGGCCAGGTGGCGACACATCAGCGCACCCCGTCGGCCGTCTCGCCGGACGCACGGCGGATCACCGGTGCGACTCGTCCGCACGCGCGTCGCGGGCGCAGCGGAAGCCGCTGAAGATCTGCCGCCGGATCGGATAGTCCCAGTTGCGGAAGGTGCCCCGGCACGCGGACCGGTCGGTGCCGAACGAGCCGCCACGCAGCACCCGGTAGTCGTCGCCGAAGAAGACCTCCGAGTATTCGCGGTACGGGAACGCGGTGAAGCCGGGATGCCCGCGGAAGGTGGTCGAGGTCCACTCCCAGACGTCACCGATGAGCTGGTGCACCCCCAGCGGTGAGGCGCCGGCCGGGTACGCGCCCACCGGTGCCGGCCGCAGGTGACGCTGGCCGAGGTTCGCGTGAGCCTCGGTCGGGTCGTCGTCACCCCACGGGTAGCGGCGGGACCGCCCCGTCACCGGATCCCAACGGGCCGCCTTCTCCCACTCCGCCTCGGTCGGCAGCCGCTTGCCGGCCCACGCCGCGTACGCCTGGGCCTCGTACCAGCACACGTGCACCACCGGCTCGTCTGCGCGGACCCGGTCCCACCGGCCGAACCGCCGGTACGACCAGCCGTCGCCGTCCGGCCGCCAGTGCATCGGCGCGCGGAGCTCCTCCCGGAGCCGGTGCGCCCAACCCGCCGGGCTCCACCAGCGCGGATCGGTGTAGCCACCGTCGGCCATGAAGGCCTGATACTGACCGTTGGTCACCGGGGCGGCGTCGATGACGTACGCGGGCAGGTCGACGCGGTGAGCGGGGCGCTCGTTGTCCAGGGCCCACGGGTCGGTGTCGGTGCCCATGGTGAACGGGCCGGCCGGCACCAGCACCTCCCCCGCGACCCCGGCGGGCGGCTCCGGCGGAGGTGGCGCGTGCAGCACCGCCGGCCCCGAGCGCAGCTGGTGGGTGGCGAGCATCGTCTCGTCGTGCTGCTGCTCGTGCTGAACGATCATGCCGAAGGCGAACCCGTCGGCGACCAGCGGACGCTCGGTGAAGGTCACCGCGTCGAGCAGGTCGTGCACCTTGTCCCGGACGGTGCCCAGGTAGGCGCGCGCCTCGGCGGGTGGCAGCAACGGCAGCGCGGGGCGGTCCCGGCGAGGTTGCTTGAACGCGTCGTACAGCTCGTCGATGTCGCACCGGACCGGCTCGCGGCCCCCGACGTCGCGGACCAGCCACAGCTCCTCCTGGTTGCCGACGTGCGCCAGGTCCCACACCAGCGGCGACATCAGCGGCGAATGCTGGCGCATCAGGTCGGCGTCGTCGACCGCCTCGGTCAGCAGCGTGGTGCGGTCGCGGGCCCGCGCCAGCTCCGCCGCGATCCGGGCGCGCAACTGCTCGCCGCCGTCCGTTCCCGACTGCGGGGCTCGCAACCCCGGCTCACTCCTCGCGCTCACCGCGCCGCCGTCCGTTCCCGACTGCGGGGCTCGCAACCCCGGCTCACTCCTCGCGCTCACCGGTCTCCCCTCTCTGCGGCGGCCAGCCGCCGCCGTACGTCACGCTGGATCTCGTCGTCAGTGCCGGCCGGCAGGTCGAGCCGGCGCAGCGCCGTCAGGGCCAGGTCGAAGAGCGCCGCCGCGGCGGTGGCCAGGGCGGCATCGGCCAGGCCGTGGCGGGCGGCGGCCGACCAGCGGTGCGCCACCGGCGCGCCGATCGCGTACGCCGCGCGCACGGTGCCCGGATCGGCGAACAGGGCGGCCAGCACGGCCGTCGGGAGCCGCCAGTCCCGGCCGGGCTGGGCGTCCAGGTAACGCAGCTCCAGGTAGCCGCGTGGACGCACCGGCGGAAACAGGGTGCTGACGTGGTAGTCGAGGTCGTCGGTGGTGGGTGGACGGGGCAGCGCGCCGTCGAGCCAGTCGGCGAAGGTCACCCCGGGTGGCGGGGACCAGTCCGGGCCGTGCCGGCGCAGGCAGAGCAACGGCGCGGCGAGCACGTACCGGATCCAGGTGGCCCTCGGATCCTCGTCGGCGCGGCCCGGTACCCAGACCGGGCGGGTGCGGGCGGGGTCGATGGCCAACCAGGCCGCCATCCGGGCGGAGGCCCAGCCGGTGGGCCGCCCGGCGTGCCGGCTGGCGGAGGCGAACGCGGCGAGCAGCGGCGGGCCGACCGCGTGGGCCGCTGCCCAGCGCGCCGGGAGCTGGTCCGGTTCGCCGGCGTCGAGGCAGACCTGCAGGCCGGCGGTGCTGTACATCATCGTCCGGCCGGCCGGACCCTGCCGGTCGAAGGCGCCGCGCATGGCGCGGTAGCGGGGAGTTTCGAGGACCGGGCGGGGCCGGCGGTGCGGATCGATGCCGCTGCGCCCGAGGATCAACCCGGCGGCGGCCAGCAGGTCGGTGACCTGGGCGATGTCGGCCTCAGTGGCCTGGATCAACGCGGCGATCGAGGAGCGCGGTGGGGTGGAGATCTCAAGCTGGCCGCCCGGCTCCACGGTCACCGTGCCGCCGTGTCGCAGCGGCTCGGCCGGGCTGGCGGGCTCCAGCGTGACGGGGCTGTGCCGCCCCAGCGCCGCCCGCAGCCGTGCCGGATCGACAGGGTGGGCGGGATCGGCGGCGTCGTGCACGGTCCATTCCAGTTCGACGCCGGTGCGGGTGGGTGGGCCGGTCTTGAAACAGATCCGGGCGAGGTGCCGGTTTGCGGCACCGGACTCGCGGAGGATCGCGCTGCGGTCCAGCTCGGGCGACGTCACCAACGGTCGGGCCCCCTATCCGTGCGCCGGCTCCGGAACACTGTGCCACCGTAAACCCACCCACCGACACCGTCGGGGGCCGTCGACGGCGCCACCAACCTCTGTCTAACAGACGAATTTCCCGGTGCAGGGCGGAACGAACGGCCCCGGCCGTCGGACGGTCACTCCGGCGCGGGCCGGCCCGTCGCAGGATGCGACGGCTTGACCTTCGCCGATGTGGACGGCTTCGCTCTGGGCGTCAACCGCTCGCAGTACGCCTCGACCTCGTCGGCGCCGCCGGCGGCGGTCACGAGCTTCTGGAACGCCGGCGTCCGCAGCGACTTGTCCCGCTGCTCGGGCTTCTTGGCCTGCCAGGCGCGGCACAGTCCGTGCAACTGGCCGGCGGGCGCCGCACCGGCGGACGGTGTGCCGGTGTCGGTCGGTGTGCCGGTGGCGGACGGCGCGGTGGTGGCAGAGGGCGCGGTGGTGGCGGACGGCGTGCCGGGCGTCGGCTCGCCGGGCGCGGCGGTGCGGTCGCCGGACGGGGTCGTCCCGACGTCGCCGGGCGTCGGCGACGGGCTGCTGGGGGGCACCGGCACCGGGTCCGGCGCCCGTTCCAGGGTGACCGCCGCGAACGCGGCGCCCGCGGTGGCCTGGATCCTGTCTCTTATACACCTCTGACGCTGCCCACG
>NZ_RCVI01000325.1:0-14749 GCF_003667455.1 Micromonospora sp. CV4
GCGCCGGCGGCGTCAGCGGTCGGCGGGTACCGCGGGCTGGTCGGAGGCGCCCGGCGCGACCCGCGCGGGTTGTCCGCCGGCCGGCCGTTCCGAGGTGGTTTCCGGCGGGTCCGCCGTGCCGTCCGGGCCGGTGATCTCCCCCGGCGGCGGCTCCGCGGCGACCGGGGCGGACCCGGCGCGTCGGGCCCGCAGCGCCGCCCACCCGCGCTCGGCCAGGCCGACCACCAGGAAGGTCAGCCCGACGTACGTCCAGCCGACCAGCACGTCGATCACGTAGTGCTCACCCGAGTAGACCAGGGTGAAGGTCATCGCCAGCGGGTACGCGAGCAGCAGCGGCCACCAGCGGCGGCGGGTGGTGTGCAGGAAGAAGAGCACCACGAACAGCGCCCACGCGGTGTGCAGCGACGGCATCGCGGCGACCGGGTTCGAGGCGATCTGGCCGGCGTTGAGCACGTTGCCGGCGCCGTGCATGCCGAACGCCTTCCACCCCCGGGTGGAGATCCGGGCGACCTCGGTGAGCAGGCCGTTCTGCGCCGCCCACCACGGCGGCGCCGCCGGGTAGAGGAAGTAGGTGGCCAGGCCGGCGGCGCAGAGGAAGCCCCAGCGCCGCATGTACGCCGCCCAGCGGTGCCGGTCCCGTAGCCAGAGCACGGCGGCGGCGGCCAGCGCGACCACGAAGTGCGAGAAGTACACCCAGCTCGCCGCGACGTCGTACCACTGCAGCTGCGGGTGGTAGAGGTGCTCCTGCAACCAGATGGTGGGCACCTCGCCGCCGGTGGCCCAGCCGAACATGAACCGGTCGGCGACGATCAGCTCCATCGCGTGCGGGGTGGCCCCGTTGTCGGCGAACCCTCGGGAGAGGTTGTACGCGGCGAGCAGCAGGACCACCGGCACCCAGTCCCGGGCGAAGCGCAGGTGACTTCGCCACGGCCGGTCGCTGTTCCAGGCGATGGTGCCCGCCCAGATCCAGACGAACGCGTACGCGGGGTCGGTGGGAAGCCCGATGCCCAGCCAGGCGGCCACGAAGGCGACCGCCCAGATCGTCATGGCGACGATGCGCCGACGGCCCCCGTCCGGGGACGCGGGCGGGTCGGTCCGGGCGGGGGGTTGGGGGTCAGTCACGACGGCCATCGCGGTCAAGGTTAACGACGGGTGCGGCATCGACCGACGGGGACCACCCGGAGGACCCGTTCGCAGGTGGGCGACGGCGGGCCCCGACGGGTGCGGCGGGATCGCCGGGCGAGTGCTCGGCGGGCTCGGCGAGCACCTAGGCTGGCGACCATGCAGGAGCAGCCCGAGCCGGCCTTCGCGCCGGGTCTGACCGCCCAGGTCGAGTTGACCGTCACCGACGCGGACACCGCCCAGGCGGTCGGTTCCGGGGACGTGCCGGTGCTCGGCACACCCCGGGTGCTCGCGCTGGCCGAGGCGGCCACCGTCGCGGCGACCGCGACCACGATGCCGTCCGGGTCGACGACCGTGGGGACCCGGGTCGAGCTGGAGCACCTGGCGCCGACCGTGGTCGGCCGGACGGTCCGGGCGCAGGCTCTGCTGGCGGCCGTCGACGGTCGCCGGCTGTCGTTCGAGGTGACCGTCACCGAGGGTGACGAGACGGTGGCCCGGGGTCGGGTGGAACGGATCCTGGTGGACCGGCAACGCTTCGTCGACCGTGCCGGGCGGGCATCATGACCGGCGGATTCGTCGAGGTCGCCGACCGGGTGCACGTGCTGCGCGAGCCGCTGCTGCGGGTCAACGTCACCCTGGTCGTCGGCGACGCCGAGGCGCTGCTGGTGGACACCCTCTCCTCGGCGGCCCAGGCCACCGAGCTGGCCGCCGCCGTCCGGGCGGTCACCGACCGTCCGCTGACGCTGGTCAACACCCACCACCACTACGACCACTGCTTCGGCAACGCCGTCCTGGCCGGCGACCCGCCCCGCCCGGTCTACGCGCACGCGCTCGCCGCCACGGCGCTGCGCGAGCAGCCGGAGCGGCTGCGCCGGGAGGCGTACGAGGAGGTGCGCGAGGAGCACCCCGCGCTCGCCGCCGAGCTGGCCGACACACCGCTGCTCGCCCCGACGCACATCGTGCACACCGAGACGGCACTCGACCTGGGCGGCCGGCGGGTGCTGCTGCGTCACCCCGGGCGGGGGCACACCGACGCCGATCTGGTGGTGCACGTACCCGACGCGAACGTGCTGGTCGCCGGGGATCTGGTGGAGCAGAGCGGGCCGCCCGCCTTCGAGGACTCGTACCCCCTGCAGTGGCCGGACGCGGTCGCCGACCTGCTCCGGCTGGCGACGGTGGGCACGGTGGTGGTGCCGGGCCACGGCGACCCGGTGGACGTGGAGTTCGTCCGCGCGCAGCACGCCGAGCTGGCGAAGCTGGCCTGGCTGATCCGGGCCGGGCACACCGGCGGCGCGCCGCCGGAACGGGTCGCCGCCGAGGCGCCCTTCGGCGCCCGCGCCGCCGTCGTCGCCGCCCGCCGCGGCTACCGCGAACTCGACGGCGCGGTCGAGGTCTAGCCTCCGAAGCGGCGCTGGACGTCGTCGCGGGTGGGCATGGCGGTGGCGCCGCCCGGTGACTCGCAGACCAGGCCGGCCACCCGCAGCGCGAACGCCACCCGCCCGACCCAGCCCTCCGGGTCGGCCGGTTCACCGTCGAGGAGCAGATCGGCGATCAACGCGGCCATCACCGAGTCGCCGGCACCGGTGGCGTCGATCGCGTCGACCCGGGGCGCCGGTACCCGGACCGGGTCGGAATCGGCGGCGGCCAGCACCGCGCCGGCCGCGCCGAGCGTCACCACGACCGTCGCGGCGCCCAGCTCGCGCAGGTACGCGGCCACCCCCTCGACCGGCTCACCCGGGTAGAGCAGCTCGGCGTCGGCGGTGCTCAGCTTGACCAGGTGCGCGCCGGCGGCGAACTCGGCCACCACCTCGCGCAACCCCGCCAGCGCGCCCGGCCCGTGCAGGAGCCGGGGGCGCACGTTCGGGTCGAAGACCCGCAGGCCGGTGGCGAGCCCCCAGGCACGCCGGGCGGCCGCCAGCGTGTCGGGTCGCAGCAGCACGACGGAGCCGCAGTAGAGCACGTCCGCGCCCTCCAGCAGCGCCAGGTCGAGATCCTCGGGAGCGAGCAGGCCGTAGGAGGGCGGCTCCCCGTAGAAGCGGAAGTCGGGTTCCGGGCCGGCGAAGGTGACCACCGCGAGGGTGGTCGGCGCCGCCACCGTGACCGCGCCGGCCAGCTCGACATCGGCCGCGGTCAGGAACGCGCGGATCCGGCCGGCCAGCACGTCGTCGCCGAGTGAACCGACGAACTGCGCCGCGCCACCGAGCCGGGCCACCCCGACGGCGACGTTGAGCGGCGCGCCGCCGATCGCCTGCCGGTAGACCCGCTCGCCGTCCCGCTCGGTGTCGAGCAGATCGACGAGCGCCTCGCCGAGCACCACCGCGTATCCCATGCCGGTCCCTTCGTCGTCGCCTGCCGCCCCACCGCCCGCCTCGGCGATCGGCGTGGCACCAGGCTGGCACAGCGTGTGGCCCGGCGGGTCCGGAAGGCGCGGTCCGGCCCGACCGGGGCACCGCCGCAGCGGCCCGTGCTATCCCGCCCGGTGGATCGGCCCGCCGGACGCGGTCAGAGGACGGCCGCTCCCACCCCAACGGCTCGCGACGATCTGCGCGGCCACGCTCACCGCGGTCTCCTCCGGGGTACGCCCACCGAGGTCCAGCCCGATCGGCGAGGCGAGCCGAGCGAGCTGCTCCGGGCTCAGCCCCGCCTCGCGCAGCAGCTTGTGCCGCTCGTCGTGGGTGCGCCGCGAACCCATCGCGCCGACGTACGCCAGCTGGTGCCGCAGCGCCAGCGCCAGCAGCGGAATGTCGAACTTCGGGTCGTGGGTCAGCACGCAGACCACCGTCCGCCCGTCGACCCGGCCGGCGTCCAACTCGGTCCCCAGGTAGCGGTGCGGCCACTGCACCACGACCTCGTCCGCCTCGGGGAAACGCCGAGGGGTGGCGAAGACCGGACGGGCGTCGCAGACGGTCACCCGGTAGCCGAGGAACGTGCCGATCCGGGCCACCGCGGCGGCGAAGTCGATCGCCCCGAAGACGATCATCCGGGGCGGGGTGGCGTAGGCGGTCACGAAGAGGCTCAGGCCAGCGCCTCGACGCTGCCCGTGGTAGCCGTACCGGAGCACCCCGC
Organism: Micromonospora sp. CV4; assembly: GCF_003667455.1. Taxonomy (NCBI): domain Bacteria; kingdom Bacillati; phylum Actinomycetota; class Actinomycetes; order Micromonosporales; family Micromonosporaceae; genus Micromonospora; species Micromonospora sp. CV4. The sequence continues at coordinate 4,189 of NZ_RCVI01000325.1, forward strand.
TGTGCCCGGCGGCGAGCAGCCCGAGGGCGTCGGCGGTGGCGGCGGCGTCCAGCCGGTCGTCGCCGAGCGAGCCGGTCACCCGCTGCCCGGTCAGCACCAGGCGGCGTCCCAGTCGCCCCGCCGGGTCGGCCGGCGCCGCGCCGGGCGGGTCGCCGGCGTCGGCCGCGACGCAGGTGACCACCGCCACGGGTCGGCCGGCGCGGCGTGCCGCGTCGACCGCGTCCAGCTCCACGAGACGGCCGGCGTCGATCCGCTCCACGAACACGTCGAGCTCCCCGCCGCAGGTCAGGCCCGCGGTGTACGCGGTGTCGTCGCTGACGCCGTAGCGGGTCAGTTCGGGGGCGCCGGTGTCGAGCACGCGGCGGGCCCGTTCGTAGAGGTCGGCCTCGACGCAGCCGCCGGAGACGCTGCCGGTGACCGCGCCGTCGGCCGCGACCAGCATGCTGGCGCCGGGCGGCTGCGGCGCGGACCGCCAGGTGGCCACGACGGTGGCCAGGGCGACCGCCTCGCCGGCGCGGCAGCGGCGGTGCGCCTCGTCGAACACGTCCGGCACGCTCCGCCGCCTCTCCGTCTCTCCGTCTCGCCGCCGCGTCGGCCGGCCCGTGCCGGCCAGGCCCGTCGGTCCGGCGACATCGCCATGAAAGCGGCAAACAGTCCTTATGCGAAGGATATGGTCGGTTTCAACTGGAGGAGGTGCGAGTTGGTGAAGTCCTACCAGGCGCTGCGTACCGCGCCGAGCCCCGACCACGCGGTGGTCCGCGGTCCCGGCGCCGTCGAGGTCCACCTCATGGTGAACGGGGAATCCCGGACGACGACCGTCGAGCCACGGGTCAGCCTGCTCGACGCCCTGCGCGACCGGCTCGAACTGACGGGGACCAAGAAGGGCTGCAACCAGGGCGCCTGCGGCGCCTGCACGGTGTGGGTGGACGGACGCCGCGTGCTGTCCTGCCTCACCCTGGCGATCACCTGCGAGAACCGCGAGGTGACCACGATCGAGGGACTGTCCGACGGCGACACCCTGCACCCGGTGCAGCAGGCGTTCCTGGACTGCGACGCCTTCCAGTGCGGCTACTGCACATCCGGGCAGATCATGTCCGTGGTGGCGCTGCTGGCCGAGGGGCACGCCGGCGACGACATGGAGATCCGGGAGTGGATGAGCGGCAACATCTGCCGCTGCGCCGCGTACCCGCACATCCGTGCTGCCGTCCGCCAGGTCCGCGACCAGGGAGGCACCGCCGATGCGGCCCGTTAGCTACTCGCGCGCCACCGACGTCGGCAGCGCGATCGGCGCGGTGAGCGCCGACCCGGAGAGCACCTTCCTGGCCGGTGGCACCACCCAGATCGACCTGCTGCGCATCTACGTCGAGCAGCCGCGCCGCCTCGTCGACATCAACGACCTGCCGCTGAACCGCGTCGAGGAGCTGCCCGGCGGAGGGCTGCGGCTCGGCGGACTGGCCCGGATGAGCGACGTGGCCGAGGAGCCGGAGCTGGTTCGCCGTTACCCGATGGTCGCCGAGGCGCTGCTGCTCGGCGCCTCCCCGCAGCTGCGCAACATGGCCACCCTCGGCGGCAACCTGTTGCAGCGGGTGCGGTGCGGCTACTTCCGCGACACCGCGGCGGCCTGCAACAAACGCGTCCCCGGCAGCGGGTGCAGCGCGATCGAGGGGATCAACCGGGGGCACGCCGTGCTCGGCACCAGCGAGCGCTGCATCGCCACCCATCCGTCCGACCTGGCCGTCGCGCTGGTCGCGCTGGACGCCGTGGTGCAGACCGAGGGACCGGGCGGCCCGCGGAGCATCCCGATCGACGACTTCTTCCTGCTTCCCGGCGAGACCCCGGAGCGGGAACATCCGCTGGCCCACGGCGAGCTGGTCACCGGGATCGACCTGCCGCCGGCACCGGTCGCGGCCACGTCCCGGTACATCAAGATCCGTGATCGCGAGTCGTACGAGTTCGCGCTCGCCTCGGTCGCGGCGGCCATCGCGATGAGCGGCGGCCAGATCACGGAGGTACGGCTGGCCCTGGGCGGGGTGGCCACCAAACCGTGGCGGGCCCGCGCGGCCGAGCAGGTGCTCGTCGGCGCTCCGGCGACCACCGAGTCGTTCCGCCGGGCGGCGGCGGCCGAGCTGGCGCCGGCGGTGTCGCACGGGATGAACGCCTTCAAGATCGAGCTGGCCCGGCGGACGATCGTCCGGGCCCTGGAGCAGCTGACGCAGCGGGAGGTGGCGGCATGAGCCCGGCGATCGGCGCGACGCTCAACCGGGTGGACGGGCGCGCCAAGGTACGCGGCGAGGCACGCTACTCCGCGGAGGTCCCGGTGACCGGCCTGGTCCACGGCGTGCTGGTCGGCGCCACGGTGGCCAGCGGCCGGATCACCGCGATCGACACCGTCGAGGCCGAGCGGGCCGACGGGGTGCTGGCCGTGTTCACCCATCGCGATCTGGACCGGGTCGCCACCGTGCCGAAGCTGCTCCCGTCGCTGGCCGGGCTGGCCGCGCCGGGCCAGACCTTCTTCCCGATGCAGGACGAGACGATCCACTACGCCGGTCAGCCCATCGCCCTCGTGGTCGCCGACACCATCGAACGTGCCGAGCACGCGGGCACCCTGATCCGCGTCGAGTACGCCGCCACGCCCGCCATCACCCTGATCGACCAGGCCCGGGACCAGGCGTACGTGCCCGAGCGGATCTTCGGCGGGCTGCTGCCCGGGCACGGGTCCCGCGGTGACGTGGCGAAGGCGCTGGCCGAGGCGGAGGTGTGCGTGGACGCGACGTACCGGTTCGCGCCCAACCACCACAACCCGATCGAGGCGTCCGCCAGCACGGCCGTATGGGAGGACATCGACCGGTTGACCGTCTACGACTCGACCCAGGGACCGAACGCTACCCAGTTCACCGTCGCGGCGCTGCTCGGCCTGCCGCCGATCTCGATCCGGGTGGTGAGCCACGCCGTCGGCGGCAGTTTCGGCTCCAAGGCGATGATCTGGCACCACCCGGCGCTGGCCGCGCTCGCCGCCCGGCAGGTTGGCCGGCCGGTGCGGCTGGCGCTGACCCGGGAGCAGATGTTCACCTCCTGCGGGCACCGCGAGGAGCAGGAGCAGCGGATCACCCTCGGGGCCCACGCGGACGGTCGGATCACCGCGCTGCGCCACCACAAACTGTCCCTCACCTCCCAGTTCGACGACTGGGCCGAGCCGTCGTTGCAGAGTCCGGCCGTGGCGTACACGAGCCCCCACTACGAGGGGGTCTACCACCTGATCCGGGGCAACACGATCACCCCGACCTTCATGCGCGCCCCCGGTGAGGCGACCGGCATGTTCGCCCTCGAATGCGCGATGGACGAGCTGGCCGAGCGGGTCGGGATCGACCCGGTGGAGCTGCGGCTGCGCAACTGCTCCGACACCGATCCGGAGAGCGGGCACCCCTGGTCCAGCAGCGGGCTGAAGGAGTGCTACCAGCGGGCGTCCGAGCTGTTCGGCTGGGCCGACCGCGACTCCCGGCCCCGGCGCGAGGGCCAGTGGCTGATCGGCAGTGGCATGGCCAGCGCGCTCTACCCGGTGACCCAACCGGTGAACCCGCAGCGCGCCCGGGCCCGGCTCTACAACGACGGGACCGCGGTCGTCGAGGCCGGCGTGTCGGAGTTCGGCACCGGCGTCTACACCGCGATGACCCAGGTCGCGGCGGACGCGCTCGGCCTGCCGGTGGAGCGGGTGCGGTTCGTCGGCGGGAGCAGTGACCTGCCGAACGTCACCGCCGCCGTCGGCTCCGCCGGCACCAGCGCGGTCGGTTCCGCCGTACACCTGGCGGTGACCCAGCTTCGCGACGAGCTGATCGGGCGAGCGGTCGCCGACGACCACTCGCCCCTGCACGGCGCGGACCCCGCCGGGGTGGTCGTGCAGGACGGCCGGATGGCACGGCGCGACCGGCCCGACGTCGGCGAGACGTACGCCGATCTGATGCAGCGCACCCTGACTCCGGACGTGGAGGTGCTCGGCACCTGGACGCCGCCACCGCAGGACGCCGGGTACGGGGTGCACACCTTCGGCGCGCAGATGGCCGAGGTGGCGGTCGACGCCGACCTCGGCGTGGTCCGGGTGCGCCGGATGGTCGGGGTGTTCGCGCCCGGCCGGGTGCTCAACCGCAAGACCGCCCACAGCCAGTTGATGGGCGGCATGCTGTGGGGGCTCGGCCAGGCGCTGCTGGAGGCCACCCGGATGGATCCCCGGTCGGGTCGTTGGACCAACGCCAGCCTCGGCGACTACCTGGTGGCGGTCAACGCGGACGCGCCGGACGTGGTGGTGGACACCATCGAGGTGCACGACGAGGTCGTGAACCCGCTCGGGATGAAGGGCGTCGGGGAGATCGGCGTGGTGGGTGCGGCCGCCGCGATCGCCAACGCCGTGCACCACGCCACCGGCCGTCGGCAGTACGAGCTGCCGATCACCCTGGAGAAGCTGCTCTGAAGACGGCCTGACACATCGAGAACCGACTATTGCGTTGCGGCCGGGCGGCATGGTGGGATGACGCGTACCGGGCGGTGCGAGGGCTGCCGCACCGCCGGTTGCCGGGTTCGTTCGACGCGAGGGCGCCGGTCCACGACAGGGACCGTTGACGGCGCGTGTCCACCGGCCGATCCCCTGCCGGGGCACGCACCGTGATCGTCGCTTCCGTTCCTTGCAGCGGGGCGATCAGGCCACATCCCCCACCCGATTGCGGCGGGGCGGCTCGGGCGGCGCGCCTCGCGAGTCAGGAGAACCCGTGAACCGTTCCCGTACGGCCGCGTTGCTCACCGCAGCCGTGGCCCTCAGCCTGGGCGCCGTCGCCCTGGCGTCCAGTCCGGAGCCGGCCGCCGCGCACGGCGCGGCCATGACCCCCGGCAGCCGCACCTTCCTGTGCTGGCAGGACGGCCTGAGCCAGACCGGCGAGATCCGGCCGAACAACCCTGCGTGCTCCGCCGCCGTGGCGCAGAGTGGCGCGAACTCGCTCTACAACTGGTTCAGCGTGCTGCGCTCCGACGCCGGCGGCCGGACGGTCGGCTTCATCCCGGACGGGCAGCTGTGCAGCGGCGGCAACCCCGGCTACCGGGGCTACGACCTGCCCCGCACCGACTGGCCGCTGACCCACCTGACCGCCGGCGCGCGGCTGGACTTCCGGTACAGCAACTGGGCGCACCACCCGGGCACCTTCTACTTCTACGTGACCAAGAACAGCTGGAGCCCGACCCGGGCGCTCGCCTGGGGCGACCTGGAGGAGCAGCCGTTCCTGACGGTGACCAACCCGCCGCAGCGTGGCGGGGTCGGCACCAACGAGGGGCACTACTACTTCAGCGGCAACCTGCCGTCGGGCAAGAGCGGCCGGCACATCATCTACTCCCGCTGGGTGCGTTCGGACTCGCAGGAGAACTTCTTCGGCTGCTCCGACGTGACCTTCGACGGCGGCAACGGCCAGGTGACCGGCGTAGGTCCGGGCGGCACCCCGCCGCCGAACCCGACCACCCCGCCGCCGCACGGCGGTGACTGCATGGCGGTCTACAAGGTCGTCAGCGCGTGGCAGGGCGGCTTCCAGGGCGAAGTCATGATCATGAATCACGGCAGTACGCCGTTCGCCGGCTGGACCGCGAGCTGGACCTGGCCCAGCGGGCAGTCGATCAGTCAGATCTGGAACGCCACCCAGAGCTCGTCCGGCTCCTCGGTGACGGCCACCAACGTCGCGCACAACGGCACGGTCGCACCCGAAGGCACCACAACCTTCGGCTTCCTGGCAAGCACCACAGGCACCAACACCCTCCCCACAGTCACCTGCGCCCGCCGCTGACCCACTCCCCCTGGAAATGATCAAGAGGTTTGCGTCACCGGAACGACTCCGGATGACGCAAACCTCTTGATCAACAGGGGTGGGGTCGGGAGGTCAGCGGACCATGGAGCCGACCACCGGCTTCGTCAGCAGGGCGGACTGGTTGCGCTGGATGCCCGGGTCGAGGGTCTTGGCCACGAAGATGGCGTGCCAGATGCAGAAGATCAACACGGTCCACACCTTGCGGGAGTGGTCGGCCTCCTCCCGCTTGTGCTCGTCGAGCAGCCGCAGCGCGTACGACAGGTCGAGCAGGTCGCCCGCGCCCGAGGTGCTCAGCACGTGCCGGGCCCACTCGTACATCTCGCCGCGCAGCCACACCCGGGTCGGGGTCGGGAAGCCCAGCTTCTTGCGGTTGACGATGGCCGGCGGAACGACGCCCTGCAACGCCTGACGCATCGCGTACTTGGTGGCGTCCGAGCGCGGCGGCAGCTTGAGGTCCACCGGGATCTTCGCCGCGACGTCGAACACCGCGCGGTCGAGGAACGGCACCCGCACCTCCAGCGAGTGGGACATCGAGATCCGGTCGGCCTTGACCAGGATGTCCCCGCGCAGCCAGGTGTAGAGGTCGACGTACTGCATCTTGGTGACGTCGTCCAGCTCGGTGCACTCCGCGTAGATCGGGGCGGTCACGTCGGTGTAGCGCACCGAGGGGTCGTAGCGGCGCAGGAGCTGCTGCTTCTCCTCCTCGGTGAACATCCGCGCGTTGCCGTAGTACCGCTCCTCGATCGGGGTGGTGCCGCGCTCCAGGAAGCTCTTGCCCTTGACCCCCTGCGGAATCGCCTTGGAGACGGCGCGCAGCCCCTTCTGCACCCCGCCGGGCAGGCCGTTGACGGTGCCCAGCGACAGCGGCTCGCGGTAGATCGTGTAGCCGCCGAAGAACTCGTCGGCCCCCTCGCCGGAGAGCACCACCGTGACGTGCTCGGCGGCCTTCTTCGCCACGAAGTAGAGCGGCACCAGCGCCGGGTCGGCCACCGGGTCGTCCAGATGCCAGACGATCTTCGGCAGCGCGTCGATCATGTCCTGCGGACCGATCTTGGTGGGGATGGTGGTGACGTCCAGGTGCCGGGCCGAGTCCTGCGCGACGTCGATCTCCGAATAGCCCGGCACGTCGTAGCCGACGGTGAAGGTCAGGATGTTCGGGTTGAACTCCCGGGCCAGCGCGACCACCGCGGTGGAGTCGATGCCGCTGGACAGGAACGAGCCGACCGGCACGTCGGAGCGCATGTGCATGCGCACGCTCTCCCGCAGCGTCTCCCGGATCTCGTGGTACAGCTTCTGCTCGTCGTCGACCGGCGCCGGCCGGAACACCGGCCGGTACCACCGGCGGACGTCGATCCGGCCGCCCGGGGTCCAGGTCAGGTACTCCCCGGAGCCGATCCGGTTGATGCCCTTGTGCAGGGTGCCGGGCTCGGGGACGTACTGCAGGGTCAGGTAGTGGCTGAGGTTGGCCGCGTCGACGCCCGCGTCGCCCTGGTAGCTGCTGTGCGCGAACGGCAGCAGCGCCTTCTTCTCCGAGGCCAGGTAGAGCCCGTCGGCGGTCTCCAGGTAGTGCATCGGCTTGATGCCGAAGTAGTCGCGGGCGCCGAACGCGCGCCGCTCCTGCCGGTCCCAGATGACGAAGGCGAACATGCCGCGCAACCGGGTGAGCACCTGCTCGCCCCAGAAGTGGTAGCCGGCGACGATCACCTCGCCGTCACCGGCGGTGGCGAACTGGGCGCCGAAGTCCCGGGCCAGCTCGTCGCGCAGCTCGATGTAGTTGTAGATCTCACCGTTGAAGGTCAGCAGGTAACGGCCGTTCGCGTAGGGCAGCGGCTCGTGACTCGACGCGACGTCGATGATGGCGAGCCGCTTGTGGGCGAACACTCCGTCCGCGTACCGGCCGGAGGCGTCGCCGACCACCTCGACCCCTGTCTCGTCGGGGCCGCGGTGGTGCAGGCATTCCAACGCTCCGGCGATGTGGTCGCGGTGCGCGGCGGCGTTGCCGTTCGCGCTGAAGAAGGCCAGGAGTCCGCACATGGTGGTCATCTTCCCACGCGCGCCGGAGGCCCGTCGCAGCCGTCCGTCGATCCGGAGCGCTCCCGGGCGGCGCCGGCGCGAACCGGGCGCGCGGTACCGTCGGGACCAGCAATGACACGGAGGGAGCGGCGCAATGACCGAGGGACGCACCGACGGTACGCCGACGGACGGTACGGAATCGCACGATCCGGACTTCCCGGAGGCGTTCCTGTCCTTCATGCGGAAGGGCTGGCGGGACAGCGCGCTTCCGGTCGCGCCCCGGCCGGAGGCCCCGAACTACGCCAAGCGGCGGGCCGCGCTCTCGGCGGCCTTCCCGGGCGAGACGCTGGTGATCCCGACCGGCTCCGAGAAGGTCCGGGCCAACGACACCGCCTACCCGTTCCGGCCGGGCAGTGATTTCGCCTACCTGACCGGCGACCACGACCCGGACAGCGTGCTGGTGCTGCGCCCGAACGGCTCCGGGCACGACGCCATGCTGTACATGCGGCCCCGCTCGTCGCGGGAGACCGACGAGTTCTTCCGCAGCCGGCACGGCGAGCTGTGGGTGGGCCGGCGGCACACGCTCGGCGAGAAGTCCACCGAGCTGGGCCTGCCCACCGCCGACCTGACCGGCCTGGAGGCGACGCTCGCCGACCTGCCGCCGGGGCGGACCCGGGTGCTGCGCGGCTTCGACGCCCAGGTGGACGCGGCGGTCCGGCCGTACGACGGGGTCCGCGCCGAGGGGCAGCCGCCCCGCGACCGGGAGCTGGCGATCGCCATCTCGGAGCAGAAGCTCGTCAAGGACGAGTGGGAGATCGGCCAGCTCCAGGACGCGATCGACGCCACGGTGCGCGGCTTCGAGGACGTGGCCCGGATCCTGCCGGCGGACCGCGCCGTCTCGGAGCGACTGCTGGAGGGGATCTTCGCGCTGCGCGCCCGGCACGACGGCAACGACGTCGGGTACGGCTCGATCGTCGGCGCCGGCGAGCACGCCACGATCCTGCACTGGGTGCACAACCACGGCGCCACCCGGCCCGGTGACCTGCTGCTCATGGACATGGGTGTCGAGGGCCGCAACCTCTACACCGCGGACGTGACCCGGGTGCTGCCGGTCAGCGGCCGGTTCACCGCACTGCAACGCCAGGTCTACGACATCGTGTACGCCTCGCAGCAGGCCGGTATCGAGGCCATCCGGCCCGGGGTGAAGTTCAAGGACGTCCACCTGACCTGCATGCGGGTGCTCGCTGAGGGTCTGGCGGAGCTGGGTCTGCTGCCGGTGAGCGTGGACGAGGCGATGGACGAGAAGTCCTCGATCTACCGGCGGTGGACGCTGCACGGCTTCGGCCACATGCTCGGCATCGACGTGCACGACTGCTCGAACGCCCGCAAGGAGACGTACCGCGACGGCACGCTGGGCGAGGGCTACGTGCTCACCGTCGAGCCAGGTCTGTACTTCCAGCCCGAGGATGAGCTGGTTCCGGCCGAGCTGCGTGGGGTCGGCGTGCGGATCGAGGACGACGTGCTGGTCACCGCCACCGGCGCGGTGAACCTGTCGGCCGGCCTGCCGCGCACCGCCGACGAGGTGGAGACCTGGCTGGCCGAGCAGCGCGAGGCAGGGCCGCGCCTGCCGGGCTGACCCACCTGCACGACCACGGCGGACCCCGCCGCCGGGCAGCGACGTTTCGACGTCCGCGCGCCCGGCGGCGGGGTCCGTCGGCGTTTGGGCTGCTCACGCACCTTCCTGTCGACCCGGGCCCGTTCACCGGCTCCTGCCCTGACCTGAGGTGAATGCGGGCTTTTCTCGGATAAGTCCGCATCGCGAGGATGGTTCTCATACGGTGAGGATCAGTGGCTGCAACCTATTTGTAGCTGGTCGCGCGCCTTGGGCGGTGCGATCCCGTCTGGTACCAGGAAAGGGCGGAAGGCTCTGATGTCCAACGACGTAACGAGTACCGACGGCGGGGCCTCGACGGCTCCGCCGACACGACGACGGCGGGCGCTCTGGGTCGCCGGCGTGGCCGGGCTGACCGGCGTGGTCGGCCTGGCAGCCCTCGGCGGCCTTGCCGCCCGGGACGACAAGCCCGACCCCGCCCGCGTGTCCGACGCGCAGGCGCCGACCAACCGGCAGAACGTCAGCGACGCCGGTGGCGAGAACGCCGACGACGCCAAGGAGAACAGCGGCCAGGACCCGGGTGACGAGTGGAGCGGCGGCGACTGGAGCGGCTTCGACGACCAGGGCAACGACGGCAAGGACGGCAAGGACGACGACAAGCGCGACGACAAGGACCGCAACAAGCAGGTCCCCTGTGACACCGACAAGCTGATCCAGGCGATCGTCTTCGCCAACAGCAAGGACGGCGGTGTGCTGGAGCTGGCCAAGGGCTGCACCTACAACCTGACCCGCAACGACTACGAGGGCAACGGCCTGCCGGTGATCACCGAGCGGATCACCCTCAAGGGCGAGCACACCACCATCGGCCGCGACGCCACCGCCGACTACTTCCGGATCCTCAACGTCGGCCCCGGCGGGCACCTCACCCTCAAGGGCCTGAGCATCAAGGGCGGCCAGACCCTCGAACGGGCGATGACCATGGATCCGGCTACGGTCTGGGCGCCGTACTCGCCCTCGGTCCGGGCGACCGCGGCGACCGCGACGGCGGCACCGAAGCCGGGCGCGGCGGCCAAGCCGGCAGCCCCGGCGGCCAAGCCCGCGG